>CAZSSZ010000012.1:0-20108 GCA_964609755.1 uncultured Flavobacteriaceae bacterium
CCCCAATACTTGACGGATACATTCCTGTAGCAATGGCAGCCCTACTAGGGGCACACACACCAGAGGTTGAATAAAGATTCGAAAAAACCACGCCCTCATTTGACAACCGACTAAGATTAGGCGTAGCTACCGTATTGTCTCCAAAAGGAGGGATATATGCCCCCATATCTTCTGTAACCAACCAAAGTATATTTGGTCGATTCGACAACTCTGAAACAACAACATCATGCTTCAGGTATTGTGCTTTTGACGTTTGTTGGGCATACACAAAAACGCCACAAAGAAGAATTGCACTTTTAAAGACTAATTTATATCGGCTTTTATGCATGGTCTTGATATTAGAAATCGTTTATCGTAAAAGTAATGACTCCTGCTGAGGCAACTATGATGCAATGTCCTGTTAAAAAACAAACCAACTTCTTGAGGGATCAGGAAGTTGGTTTGTTTAAAAAAAGTTTAGCATCAGCGCACTGATTACTTGACTCACAAATAATCTGGGTGATTAGTTCAATTTCAACACCTCGCTACCTGCCATTAGGAAGGCACCAGTACCAAAGTTTTGCCAACTGTCAAAGGAAGCTGGCTCAGGAAAAGCACCAATATTTTGTACCCAACCCACTCGGCCATCTTCGTGCTGACAAGCCGCAAGGGCATTCCAAGCCTTAACAACCGCCGCTGTATGCTTCTTTTTAATTAGCCCTTTGTTGATACCCCAAGCCAAGGCAAACGTATGAAAGCCACTTCCACTTACTTCGCCATGGTCATAAGACTCGGGACATAACAAACTTGTTCTCCACAGACCATCTTCAGATTGAATTTCGAGCAACTTTTCCGCCATTTCCTTATAAAGTTTAACGTAAAACGGGCGGTGTTCATAATCTTCAGGCATATCTTCCAGCAATAATGCCAAACCGGCAAATACCCATCCATTTCCTCTTGACCAAAAGATTTTTTTACCGTTTGGTTCTTTGGCATCTTTTTTAGAACCCGTCCAAACATAACGCATATCTCTAGCAAAAAGCTGTTCTTCTTTGTCATAAAGCTGATTATAGGTTTCCATATAAAATTTATGCATCTCGTCACGATATTTTGGCTGATTGGTGTGTTTTGCATACAAATTCAACACGGGAGGCGCCATAAATAACGCATCACACCACCACCACAAAATGGTTTTACCCATAGGTGTTTTGTCTGTTCCTGCTTTCCAATTATCATCGTCATAGAGGTGGGCATCCAAGAACTTTTTTGTGGGCTCTAGATCTACGAGATTAGGTCTTTTGTCTGTCATGTCTACATAGAGATAACTGTACGAAATAGCAACATCGTCGGCGTGGTGCATTCGGTTATACGTTTGCCAGTTGTTGCGATATCCGTGGCTTTTTAAAGCTGCCATATACATCATGTCTTTGGTTGCTTTGTGCGCTCTTGCCACACCAGTATAATAGGCACCATTTGTCCAATCTGTTGGGGCACTTGCAATAATGGGGTGTACTTCCTGCCATTCTAAGGCTTTAATCATTGCAGCCTTTATGGCTGTTTTGTCTATGCTTTTTTGATCCTTGTTTTGGGCAACCAAAACATTGGAGAGCATTGCTGTAACTAAAAGAATTATTACTCGATTCATACTATTTGTTTAATTTAAATTTTACTTCTAAATACGCTTCCGATGATGTTCCAATTTTAACGGTATAATCACCCGCCTCTAGGGTTTTTTCCATTTTTAATCCGGTGAACATCAGCATATCTGGTGTTATAGTAAAGGTAACTATTTTACTTTCACCTGGGTTCAATTCGATTTTCTCAAAACCTTTTAACTCCTTATCAGGTCTGGTAACCGATCCTATTTCGTCCTTGATATACATTTGAACTACTTCTTTTGCCTTCACATCGCCCTTGTTTGTTACCCTTACGCTAACCTCAAGCTGTGTATCGGGTGTAAGTTCTGTGTTAGAAATACGAATAGTATCATATTCAAAATTGGCGTAGCTTAAGCCAAATCCAAAGGGATAAAGCGGTCCATCTTTCAGAAACAGATACCCCTTTTTATAATTGATTTCTTTCATGCTGTAATGAAAAGGCAACTGGCCTATCGAACGTGGTACAGTAACGGGCAACTTTCCAGATGGCGATACCTCTCCAAAAATAATACGTGCCGTTGAGTGATCGCCAAACTCGCTGAGATCCCATGTATCCAAAATAGCATCGGCTTTTTCTGAGATGGTATTAATGGCTAGCGTTCTTCTGTGCTTAAGCACAACAATAATAGGCTTACCTAAAGCTTTTACGCGCTCAACCAATTCATCTTGCGCACCCACAGGTTCAATGGTTGCTCTATCGCCCAAAGCACTGTTGAAGTAAGCCTCCTTGGCAGTAAATTCATCTCCACCCAAAAACAAGACTACTACGTCAGCATTTCGAGCCATGTTAACCATTTTAGCCAACGCCTTTGGATTTCTGTCTAAAACTTTTGGTGCACCTTTTGTCCGATCTGTTAAGTCAAATCCTTTCTCAGCAACAAACTTTATGTTTTTTCCTGCAACAGCGCTAAACATTTCGAGGGTATTATCTTTTACCAATGGGCCTAACAGTGCCACTTTAGTAGCTTTTGCTTTGCTCAGTGGCAAAAGGTTATTGTTTTTTAACAAAATCACAGACTCCTCATCTGCCTCCTTAGCCAATGCCAGCGATGCTGCTGCACGAACACCCGTCTTAACTTCCTCTATATCGATATATGGATTGTCAAATAATCCCAAAATAAATTTTGTACGCAATACTCTGCGCACCGATCTATCGATAAGTTTCTCTAACGCAGGGTTCTTTTTTACCATTTCAGGCAAATACGCATAAGAGTCTTCAGCATATAAATCAATGTCTATTCCGGCCTCTAATCCCATTTGAGCAGCTGCCTCGGGCGATTCTGCCACGTTCATAAAGTAAAACAAGCGGGCAATGTCATTTGAGTCTGAAACCACATAGCCCTCAAATCCCCACTGGTCGCGGAGCACACCCGTCAATAATTCAGGATTTCCGTGACTGGCAATTCCGTTAATATCTCCGTGAGATGCCATGACACCTAACGTTTTTGCTTCTTTAACTGCAGCTTCAAAAGGTGGATAAATCTCATCGATTAATGTGCGAGGGGAAATTTCAATTGCGGCAAAATTTGAGCCTCCCAGCACTTGAGCATAGCCAGCAAAGTGCTTTGCTACAGCCCCAATATGCGTTCCATTGCCAAGACCTTCATAATTACCTTGCACCCCTTTAATGGCTTGAGTAACCATCTGAGTGGTCAGGTAAGTATCCTCACCAAAGGCTTCACTCATACGTCCAAAACGCGGATCACGCACGATATCAGCTTCTGGAGAATGGCACATATGCATACCGCGCAAGCGGGCTTCTTTACCAACTACATCCCAAATTCGGTTTACCAAATCAGGATTAAAGGAAGCCGCTGAAGTAATCGGACGACCAAAAACTGTTGATCCAGCAGCATCTACTCCGTTGTAAGATTCTGTTACAAACAACGCCGGAATACCCCAACGGTTGTTTTCAATAATATATTGTTGCAATTCATTATTGAGCTTGGCTGCAGCAACAGGCTGTAAGTGTTCTCCGGGATTTTTAATTCCGGCAATGCCCAATTTTAGTTTTTCCACAACCTTATCCGACAATTTCATATTGCCCTCTTCATCGGATTTAACACCAATATTGGCGTGGAAAATACGCATTTGAGCCACTTTTTCTTCAATAGAAAGTCTGGGCAGCAAATCCTCTACCCTTTCTTCAATAGAAAGCGAAGCATCTTTGTAAGCTAGGGTACTGGTTTTTTGATTTGTACAGGAATAAAAACCAGATAGTGCTATGAGAATAATTAATAGGAGAGATTTCTTCATTGGTACTGTTGAATTATAAATTAAGATTAACGAAATATAAAGCTATCTATTAGTAGTTTTTGATTTGGTTGAGATTTTAATAGAATGCAAATATCTTCTTGGCTTTGCATCGCAGACAATTCAATAGATATGTTTTCTAATTGATTATGCCCTTTTCTGCTAACTGTTGTACTGCCCAACAGGTCTCCCGTTGAATTATTCTTTCGAATTTCAATACGGAATGTGCCAGCATCCATTGCTGCGGTACGCAATTGCACAGATGACATATTTTGTAATCCCTTGATATTTGTGTAACAAAGGGAAGCTGTTGTAGCAGTATTTTGAACACTAAAATTTTCCTCGAATTCTTTTTTCTGAAACCCATCAGATTTAAAATAGTCCTCCGCCTCAATGCGTTGGTTTGCATTGTAATTAGCTACCCCTGTGCCGTCTACGCGAATGGTAGCGATTTCGCCATTATCTTTGTAATGAACATAGCTAATAAAGCTGTCTCTGAAATAACGGTTCCCTGTTTGGCTTATATCGCAATAGACATAGTACCATTGGTTATGCCACTCGAAAAAAGACCCATGACGCCCTTGCAAAAACCCGTTGGGCCAAGTTGGGGCATCATACCCTTCAGCGAAACTCTCCGCCTTGATTACTGTATCTACGTAATTGTAAGGACCATAGAGCTTGTCTGACATCGCGTAAAAACATCCCCAAGACAAATAATACTTTCCATTATACTGATGAACAAAAGGCTTATCGTCCGTGGGCTTTTCCAAATTTTTTCCGTCTTGATTATATGGACCTCTGGGGTTATTGATTGTGATTTTTTTGGGAGACTCAGCCAAACCAACCATATCATCGTTAAGTTTGGCAATGTAAAAGTCCCAAACCCCAAAAACAATATAGTGTGCCCCATCTTCTTCAAAAACAGTGATATCGTATTCGTGTGTTGGCGTTAAATCTGAAGACAAAAGGGGTTTTCCCAATACGTCTTTCCATGGACCAACTGGAGAATCGCCTACAACAACACCTGTTTGCTCATTTCCCTCAGAGAAATACCAATAATACTTACCATTTTTATACGCGGCATCAGTAGCCCAACACCTACTAAAAGGAGTACCAATGTAGGTTTGCTCTGGACTAAGCACACTTTCTTTGTTCCAATGAACCAAATCAGGAGAAGACCACACCCACCAATCTTCCATGGTAAACTTTTTATTGTCTTTTGACTTATCATGCGAAGCATATACATAAGCGGTATCATTAAAAATCCGAATATGTGGATCGTTTAATCCCACATTAGGAACAATTGGATTTTGGGCATAGAGAGAAGTACCTGCGAAAAATGCTACTAGACTAAAACCGCTAAACAAAAAATTTCTCATCATAAAAGTGTGCTAAGCTTTTTCGCAAAATTTATCCATGATTTGAGTAACCACTGCAGCCTGATAAACCGAACACGGATTCTCGTTGTTTCCTTGAAAATATTCCACAACTTTTTCAATCATAGGTTGGTGTACGTGAGGGGGATTTTCAAAGCGATAATGTGCTACAGTGTCGTCTGCCATCACGGTTAATAAATCGCCATAAAAGGAAAATATAAGGGTGCCTTTATCTCCGGAAATAATACATCTATCTTGATCTTTTGAGGCTACAAAATTCCAACTTCCTGAAAATTTAACCCCATGTTCGAATTCCAATTCGCCTTTAACAACATCACCGGGTTTTGTAAGATTTTCTACAGTACGTTGCTTGATATCGACAACTTCGCCAAAGTAATAACACATCAAATCCAATTGATGTGGAGCAATATCGTGAAAATAGCCTCCACCAGAAATTTCAGGGTTTAATCGCCAGTTCTCACCTGTCTTTGCAATAAGGTTTGCTGATGGGGTTTGCGCAATATCAATTTCAACGGATACAATTTTTCCTATCGTATTAGCATCTAGCACTTCTTTAACCTTTAAAAACAATGGCAAGCATCTTCGATAATGTGCCACTGTTAATTTCACATCAGAGTCCTTTAGAGCACTTATAAGCGTATTGGCTTCGTTGCTGTTCAACACCATGGGTTTTTCCAAATACACATCTTTACCCGCCTGAATGGCTTGCAACGCATACACCAAATGTGAGGAGGGCGGTGTGGCTATATATACGGCATTGATTTGCTTATTATTATATATATCCGAAGCCTTGGTCGTCCAATTCGGCACGTGGTGTCTTTTGGCAAAGTCTTTTACTTTTTCTTCACTTCTTCGCATCACAGCAACCAAGAATGACCCGTTAACTTTTTGAAAAGCAGGACCGCTTTTGACCTCGGCAACATCACCGCAGCCAATCATTCCCCAATTGATGTTTTTCGCACTCACTTTTTTGTTTTTATCTACTTACAACTTGTTTCGCTAAAACTAGAATTTTGAGCTTGTGAAAGGGTTTTGTCGGTTTTAAATAAAACAAACTGATCTATGGCGTGTGCATTAGACCTTCCAGAAATTTCCACATCATATACCCCAGGGTTGTCGAATGTTACAAACACATCATGGGGATCGTTATCACTAGTGTTTGACTTCCAAAACCACTCGCCCACTCTGTTCATATACACTTTTAACCAACCATCTTTACTAGACCCCTCCGGATTGGGTGTTTTGCCTGACCCTTTTGGATAGACCTTGTGTCCATCACTTGAGCGTTGACCAAAAAAATCATTTCCCTTAATACGCAACCACGAATCGTTGTGCTCAGACTTTTTAGTTCCTTTCCCAATTCTTGAACGCCAAACAAACTGATAGGTTCCTGTTGTATTGATTTTCACTGAAAAAGTGACAACTCCCTGCCCCGGTAAATTAAAATTATCCGCGCCAGTCCAAATAATATATCCTGATCCCTCAAAACCTGTCATGGATTGACTGGCTTTCCAATCACTTGACGAGGCACTCACCTGATCAATGTCCACCCGAACAAGTCCGTTACTTTCATGATATACTTTGCCGTTAGCACATGCTTTGACAATAGGTTTATCGTCTTTTGGCTCTGGCTGTTCTATGATTTCTATCTCACTATCCAAGGTGTCGTTTGAACACGAAATCACCGAAAGAAACATGCTTGTGATAATCAATAAAAAATAAATACCAGAATTAAATTTTCTATTTTCTTTTTTAAGTTGACGCTTCATTAAAATGTAATTACCCTTATTTTTTTCTTGCTGATACAATCAAACAGACAACACCTAAATGCGTATTGTCCTAATTCAATAAATGTATTGCCAATTGAAAATTCGCCTATCCTGTACTGTTATGGTTCTTGTCTTGAAGAAATTAAATAGAATTCAAAAGTTAAGGTCAATTAATACAACTACTTCTTTTTGATAAGAATCACCCAATCTTTTTCGGGGTGATTTGGCGGGTTGCCTAGATGAACTTCCCCTGTTGCTTTAACAAACGAAATAGAACCTTTATGTAAATCTCCACCCTTTCTTGGATCGTACCAACTTATTTCAAAAATGTTATTTGTTTTTCCCAAATCAAGCAAAATATCATCTGCCCTGGATTCTGCATACACTACATACACCGCATCTTTTTTGGCAAGACAATATGAAATTTTGTCTGTCGTTAGGCTATCGTCAGGTTCCATTTCCCAAAACGGGATATAGGATTCAAAAAAATGTAACGCATACTTATTTTGATCCCAAAACAAATCGCGGCTTCTAAAATCTTGGCAGGTCAAGTCTGAGTTTGGACTCGCATACCCAAAATACCACTCAACACCAAATCCGCCAGCCATTAGGGTACCCCACATGGCTCTGCTTCGTGCAAAGTTATGCTCTGGATCCTCGTCGTCGGGCAAGAGTGCTATGTTTGCTTTTCCAGGTTCGTCAACCGCTATTGCCCAATTGCGTCCTGTTGCCATGGCGTTACTTCTCCATTTTAACACCCTGTTGTGTACATCAGTAAACTCGGGATGGCTTAATTGTAGGGATGCTCCCGTTAGTAGCGATTGATCGCCAATGAGCTCTTGATACCTGTCATCTTTATTTGGAAAAGTATGAATAACCAAATGACTGTTGTAGGCATCCAAATTCGAAACATACTCAGCCACTTTTTTTACTTCAGAAATAGGCTGGTTGTTTTCTTCGCCCAAATTCCAATTCATTGCCAAATGATGCCCAAACCTAGCTATAAGTTCTCTGTAATACAGTTTTCCTTCTACTCCAAAAACCGCCTTGTCCATCAGATGATCTGTTTCGGTTTCATGGGTTTTAAAATGAAGAAACATACCCTTGGTTTCGGCATATTCAAAAACCCGCTCCCATTGGTCTAGCTTAGAAACATCAAATCTTTTTTTGTGAAACATACTGTCCCAAGCATGTATATTCTTTTTATTGCTTGCGTAGGTTTCATAAACGTCAACGGGGACTTTTAAAAGATGTGGAAAAACATTCCTGTCGTCGCCATCCACATTAAAGGTTAAAAAAGAAAATACGTTTAATTTTTCGCTTGCCAAATAATTGATTGCGCCTAGCAAATTTTTCCCCTTATCACCTTGCCACAAAAACGGTTCTGCAACAGGCTCAAAATCTTGCTGATGTGGCTGCCATTCTTTTAGTAATCCCAGTGCATTTGTAGGAGCATCAAAGTCGGCGTATGCTAACAAATTTTCAGGAGCATCCACACCCAGTTTAATAAAATAGTTTTGACTTTCGGCAAAACGCAAATAGGTTTCCCCCGCATAGCGCAACTTCCCTTTTGCTCTGTTGTCAATACCAATTTTGTCGGTATCGGCAATACGAAACGAACCGCTTTTCCCATCCATAAAACCGGCACTCTGTGCTAGTGTTGTATTTTCTGAAACCGCAACATTTGCCCCCTTTTTAAAAGAAACCGAGTAATTCCATACACCCACTGCATCAGGAACAAACCGAACCTGCCAAATATTACCCCCTGTACTGCTTGTTTCGGCAGCATTGCCATCGGCAGCAAAAAAACCAGGAACCGTGTAGGTTTTATCTCCGTTTGTAAACGTAACATCTAGACTATAGTTTAGAAAAGGGTTAAAATCATCTAACTCACTTGCTTGAGGACCTTCAAAAGATATCGTTATTCGATGCCATTTTTTTAACTCCCCATCAATAATGGGTTTATTCAATGGACTACACGAAAAATGCAATATCATCAATAAAACAATAGTTTTACTCAAAAAGTTTTGAAGCATTTTCACCCTAACTTTTTTTATCATCATTTTTTTAATTAATCATTATTTTCTTTGTTAGTCTGCCTTCAATATTCGAAATTTCAAGAAAATAGATGCCTTTTTTTACCTGTAAAAAATCCAATGTATTATTGAGTAAAAACCCACTAGCAATTGTTATTCCATTCATATCTACAAGTCTAAATGTAGCTTGTTGTATTGTGGTATGAATGTTAAATATTCCCTTACTCGGGTTTGGAAAAACAACAGCGCTTTTTTGTTCAACGAAATCTTTACTTAAAGAAGAAATTAGATGAAATTCCAGTTTGTCTGGTTCGCTTGATAGTGATCTTTTTTGGGTCAGCTTAACTACATTACTTCCTTGATTCAGTACTATATTGGAAAGCCTTGTTTCACCATAAACTGCCCAATCGTAAGTTCTAGTAATCAAAACATTACTGTAAAGCTGCCCATTGATTTCAATGTCCATAATGGAGTCGTCACTGTTCCTATTGGCTGCAACAAGAACAAAATCATACGTTCCTGCAGTAGTAGGTTCAAAAACATATTCCAACCATTGACTAGTACTGAAAGAATCAATGTATTCTCCTGCAGAAGCTGTGCTATTTGTGCCAACAATAATATCAGAAGAAGCAGTAGTATAATCTTCTGCTTCAAGTATTATTTCAGCAGTATCATCAGCGGATTGATCAAGTTCAGAAAGTGTAAATATTTTAAGATACAACGGACGAGCATCTCCGGAAACCTGCTCCATTAAGTACACGTACAGTTTATTTCCATCAACAAAAGCATCAAAATGAGCATAAGTTGATGCACTTGTTTCACTAAAAACAACTTTCCAATCGCTCCTGTCGTCTAAAGTCGTTTTAATGTTTACTTTTCCGCCCAACAATTCCACCATAAAGACATGGTTTTTGTAACTGTAAAGTTCTCCTCTAACTTCCGGATTTGGTATGAGCGTACCTTGAGCACTAGAAAATGTATTTGTATTTGACGTTTTAAAATAATGCACATTTTTACCATCAACTCTAGTTACAAAATGAACAGCTTCGTTTTCGGTAACGGTCCACGCGGGATCGTTAGACGTTCTTGGTAAAAGTGCGGTTCCGTAATCATCTGAGGGCTCTCCAACCTTGACGGGGTCTAAAGATGCATTTACATTGTTTCTAATCGGCAATGAAATACCTGCTCCAAAAGCGTCAAACCATTGACTGCTTTGATTGGTAGGAATGGTATTCGTGTAGGCAAAATACAAACCGCTATTTAGCATAAATCCGTTACTCGTTGTCTCATTATTATTGGTAGCATATCGAATCGAAAAACCGGCATAAAACCTACCATTTAAAAAACGTTCGCCGCCATACAAGCTGTTTGTGTTAGGCGATGCCAATGTTCCCTCTTGAAACATCCAATTGTTTGTCCACGAAGTTCCGTTGTAATGCGCCATAAAGATGTCTCCATTTCCAGAGCCCCCAATTCTGAACCTCGCTATTAGGCTTCCGTCTGTTGCTCTATGTATCATGGGGTAGGTTACACGATCATAATTTCCGCCTTGCTTGAGGTAGTTTTGCTTTGGTTTAAAAATAGCAAGTGTGAATTCTGCATCAGGAACAAATGCTTTGTTAGTATACGAAACAGAGTAATTAAAGAAATCGTTTGGTAAATTTGATTCCCTGTAGGCATGCATGTCGTAAAGCAAATGAATGGTACCGTCTATAGTACTTACCCCAATAGCAGCCGTATTATGCGAATCCCCCATATTGGGGTTAGTACCACCGATACCTACATGTTGATGTGGAAATTCTATGGTTACCCAATTTGAATTCGGAACATTGAGGTTCTTTCTTGAAAGCATAAGATTTCGCTTCTCCACACCGCCCTTATACCATGTAACAAAAACATATCCATTGACAACATCTATACAATCGCCGTGTGGCGTAATTCGTGGCGAAAAACGATAATTGACATTTTTCTCCCCCTCATAATACAACCCGTCTACAGCAACTTGTGAAGTAGCATCTAGTGTTACCTGAAGTGTATTCTCTTGTGCCCAAATAAAGTGTATGGACACAAAAAAGCTGCACAAAAAAACACTTTTTCTTATGCAGCTCCCAAGGATTTGATTTATGTAAATCATAAAACAAACCCCTAAAAAGAGTTGATTTTAAGTTGTATGGTATGTTTGCCTGGAGACAGGCGGACAAAATCAAAAGCAGAAGGTACTTTTTCTCCGTTGTGAATCAAGTCTTTTCCTTCCAAGCCGTTGAGCGAAAATTCGGCTACCATATTTCCCGGAATTTCAATCTCATAGGTTTGCAAACGCGCTCCATTATAGGTGTAATTAGCTTTGATTTGACCTCTAACAGTGGGAACAACAATGCTGCTTGATTTAAGTTTACTCATTTGAGGTTTAATCGTAGCAATACCAAAACCAGGTGTTTTGGGTTTAATTCCCCATAGCCCTCTTGGAATGGCGTTGGCAGGCACAGCCCCCCAAGCGTGATTCCAGTCTAAATTTACCTTGTACTTGTAGTCCCAAGCTTCGAGTGTAATGGTAGAGCCTACACGAATCATATTATACCAACTTCTTTCATCGGTGCTTGAAAGTAAGTCTAGCGCATAGTCTTCCTCACCAGCATTGTACAAGCCATCCATTAAAAATTGAGCGCCATAAACACTACATGCCAAACCTCGAGACTTCACATAATCCACCACAGATTCGTAGTGTTCTGGAGGCACCAAACCAAATGCCAAGGGCATCATGTTTGCGTGTAACGAGGCATGGTCTGTACCAATACCGTCTACATAAATACCGCGCTCAGCATCAAACATTTGCTCGTTAATGGCTTTTTTGGCTTTGGCGGCTCTATATTCAAAATCTAGTGCTTCTTGGGTTTTACCTAGCATTTTAGCAAACTCAGCCATGATTTTCATGTTTTCATAGAAAAACGCATTAATCACAGTACTGTAAGGCTTAAACACAAAGCCATCGCGTTCGCCTTTGTTGCCACTTCTCATGAAATTCGCATTGGGCCAATCTACAATATCGGTAAGTGGTTTATTGTATCCCGGCTTAAAGCCAAGTTTGTACATGAATTCTTCCGTTACCTTTGTTGACGTGATTAGACCATCTTCGTTTGAAAGTTCAAATAATGTCTTGTGCTTTAAAGCTTCGTAATACCGCTCGATTAACTCTGTATTTCCAGTATACATATAATCTGCATAAATGAGCAACGCAACGTGTTGCTGCCATTCTGTTGGCCAGGTTGGATGCTCCATAAAATATTCTATGGTGCGTCTTGCCATGGCAAACTCTCTGTCTGTTGTATAATGGCTCAACTGATTCAAATACGCATCTGCTTCATACGGAATACGCTCTCTTTCACCGTCTACGTACAAGCCATTAAAGGTTGTTGCCTTGATAGAGTACTTACATAAATCCCAAACTTGATTCAAGATGTCGTTGTTACTCTCAAAACTACTTGCTTGCTCATCCCAATATGAAAAATGTGCCAATTGCTCAAAGTTATCGGCGCGAACAGACTCTTGGGCACCCTCAACCTCGGCATACCTAAACGGCATAAGAACAGGGAATCCATCAGGGAGTGCTATTGCCTTATTAGGAAGTGTGTTTCTTGTGTCAGGTATAATCTGAATTTGATAGTTGGTTTTCCCTGGTACTACGTCAACCGTAACCGCTTGATAACGAATGTTACTTCTTGCCGGAGGTGTTCTGTTTACACGGTCTCCGTCTTTCATTTCACCTATATGCACCGTTAAGGTATGTGGTGTTTTGGCGGTGTAATTAAAATCTAATGTCGCAAAAGCAGCCTTTCCAAAGTCCATGAAATACGCATCTCCATGGTCTTTAAAAACTGTTGGCTTTATACGCTCAACAACATACTTATTCTCGGTAGAAATGATATAATTATCACTCTGACCCGTAACAAATTTTTGCGGTGCGGCATAGTCTACAAGCCTGTTCTCTTCATCCCAAATGCGAACTTTCCAGTAATATGTGACGTTAAGTTCCAAGGGCGTGCCGCCATACTCAACGTCTGTGGATTGAGAAGATGCTACACGCTGGCTATCCCAAACATCGCCAATATTAGCATTGATATTTTCTAAACTTGAAGCAACTAGAATTTGATATGCCATTTGGAATTTTGAACCTACAGGAACAGTCCATCCAAACTCAGGTTGTAAGTCAAAAATAGTAACATCATCTGCAGGTTCACGAATAAGTTCTACCGTAAGGTCAGTTGGGGCAGCTCTAAACTGATCACTGTTTTTTGCAATCAACTCATCTAGTTTGTTGCGTAATTTTTCAGCAACAGCCCTGTATTTTCGTTTGTGAATAAGGTTTTTTACTTCTTTAGGATCGTTTTTGAGATTATATAACTCTTCAACTTTTTTATTATTCACATATCTAAAATACTTCCATTCTTTGGTACGTACACCTTCACTAGGTGGAATTTTATCAAAGTCCCAAATGTGTTCAATAAGTACAGTATCACGATCTATGGAAGTCGTTTCTTGATGTACAAGTGGCATCAGACTTTTTCCTTGCCATGATGCTGGGGCTTTTACGCCCGCAAGATCTGCAATGGTATGTGGAACGTCAATATTCAATACCATATCATCCACGTCTTGATGCTTGTTTGCTCGGGGATCAAAAATGATAAGCGGCACACGAATGGAATTGTCATACATCAACCATTTTCCAGCTAACTGACGCTCACCCAATAAATAGCCGTTATCACCCATAAGAATAATTACAGTGTTCTTATCAATTCCCTTTTCGGCTAGTTTTTCACGAATTTTCTTGATTTCTAAATCAATTCCAGATATCATTCGGTAATACCCCTTTAGACTGTGCTGGTATTTTTCAGGAGTATCATAGCGCCATGTCCAACGAAGTCTATTAAACCCCGCTCTTACATTTTGCGGGAGCGCATCAAAAAATTTATCACGCCCTAGATTTGGATTAGGGATGGTTGTGTCAGCAAGGAGGTTATCCACCTCATCTTGCCAAAAATACTGGTCTTCTGCAGGATCGTGAGCGTGGGGCGCACTAAAACTTAGTTGCAAACAAAAAGGTTTAGTTGCATTGGCGTTTTTATCAATAAAATCCAACGCTTTTTGCCCTGTATAGCGTGTTAGGTGAACCGATTTCCCGTCAAGTTTTTTGTAGTAATACCCCATACGATCTTTAAATCTGTTATTTCGATCATAAGATTCATACTCATCATATTGTGTATCTAAATCGTCATAACGAATGCCATACTTCCCAAAAAATCCGGTATAATATCCATTTTCCTTTAATAGTCTTGGATAAGCATTGCGCATGTAGGCTTCACGAACGTTTCCGGTTTGGAAATTAAAATTATGTGTTCGTTCATGCAATCCGGTAAAAATACTAGCCCTACTTGCAGCACAAATGGGGGTAGTGACAATGGCGGAGTTAAAATAGGTACCGCTTTGTGCCAAATCGTCCATTTGCGGAGTTTCTACAAATTCATTTCCCGCGTAACCAATAGCATCAAAGCGCTGGTCATCAGTGAGTATAAAAATAATGTTTGGTTTTTCATTGGAGCTACTCTCTTGAGCAACAACATTAGAAGAAAGTAAACTCAAAGCTAACAACACTACCGAACTAGTGTAGCGATAAAAAAAATGCAAAGTATTGATACGCATGCTTAACAAATTAAGATATAAGTATATAAAAGTAGTTTAAAAGCACTTACAGGCTATCCTGCCCTATCCTGAGGGAAAGCTTGTTTGGACACTATAAAAGGGTTAGCCACGCGGCTAACCTATTTTTATTTTTTGGCTTTTGGTACACGGATTTTGATATTCCTAAAAGCTACCCTGTCGCCGTGATCTTGCAGTAGTATTTGACCTTTTTCTAACATTCCAAAATTTGGCCATTTTGCATACTTACTTTCCGCAACCAATTGTAGAAAGGCGTCACTACCCCGCTCATACTCAAGTACTTTTACTCCGTTCAGCCAGTGTTCTACCTTGTTATTGATAGACTTAATATAGGCAGTATTCCACTCACCAATAGCATTAATGGGTTTGATAGGATCAGCCTTTATTAAATCATACAAAGAACAAACTGTTCTACTACCTTCGTGTGACCCTCTTTTAGCATCTGCGTGCAAGGCATCGTCAAGAATTTGATACTCCAAACCAATAGAAGAACCCGGTCCTTTATTGATTTCCGTATCCACATAATACTTAATACCACTATTTGCGCCTGGGGTTAGTTTAAAATCCACCTGCAATTCGAAATTGCTAAATACTTCAGTGGTAACAATATCACCCCCCGCTGCAGATTCAGCACCACCAGATGCTTCAACAATAAGCTCTCCATTTTCAATAACCCATCCGTTTGTAGGAAAGGTAGTAAGTTTTGCACCACGCCATCCGTTAGTTGTCTTACCATCCCAGAGCATTTTCCATCCCTGCTTTTCCTCAAGTACCGTAAGTGCATTTTTTGTAACCAAAGGTTGTAGGGGTGTTTCTGTAGCGTATTTAGCCACATCCTCAGTTATGATTCTTGCATTTCGCCACATAACCCTTTTCCCAAGGGTTTCAACTTTTTTGCCAATAGCGTGTACTTGTAACCCTATAAAACCACTAGCGGTTTTATCATCGATTAAATAGGCTGCTGGGACTCCGTTAATCCATGTTTTGATGGTATCGCCTATAGCCTCGATGCGGTAATGATTCCAATCATCGGAACGATAGCTTTGCTGTGCTTCAGGGTTGTCTTCTAAAGTGTGAAGCCATTTTCTTCTCCCTTCATCATAAATACCGCCACTCCAAGCACGTTTGCTAGGATCTGTCTCCACCTGATATCCATGAACTCTACCGTTTTGATAATACGGATAGCTATTGCTTCTAATCTGTATTCCAGAGTTTACGCCTTCTGTAAGAAATTCTATTTCTAAAATAAAATCATCATACATTTTGTCAGTTGTAAGGAACGTATTGGGTGTGTCTGCCTTGGTGGTTCCGATAATGGTGCCGTTATCGTTAACATAAGTGGCTTCACCACCTTTACGGTTCCATCCATCTAGGGACTTGCTATCGAATAATTCTACCCAAGGCGCACTATCCTGTCCACTGCAAGCACTTATACTGATGGCAAGGGACATAAAAACGAATAGGTTGGTGTTTAAAATTTTCATTGGTTCTAAATTTTGGATTACGTTTTTAACAAATATAGTACTGAAAAAAATAGCGAAGGATGTCCTTCGCTATTTTAAAACAATTTATATGAAATTGAAATCTAGACTGATTCGATTAGTTAAAGCTTAGTGTAAACTGATCAAACTTTACATCACGGTTTCTAAGAACAAGGGTGTCTTTAACAGCGTGAGTTTCATTGTTTACAGCGTCTGTGTATGTATAATCTAAATGGATTACATCACGCTTTTCGCCGCCCCACTCATCGCCATCTTGAACAAATTTACCTGAACCAGAAACTAAATTAAGATCACCCTCAGCACTTGAGACTACACAGGTGTCATCGGAGGTAAATATCAATTGGATATTAACATCTCCAGGACTAGAAAGGTCACCTCTTCTAATGCGATTTGAATAACTTACATCTGATCTACCTGTAGTTGTAAGCGTTGTTAATTCATCTTTTTCAACATATTCAGATCTGTATGTAGAAGTAGTCACATCACCAGAAGCATTTGTCATAACATCAGCACCACGGCGTAAATATTTACCTTGATACTTATTCATGAATTTAATGCCAAAGAGTGTGTAGTCTTTTGGAACAGGGTTCCAATCAGTTTCTCTAACTTTAATTGGGTTATCTGCAAGAGGCAGCCCAGAAAGGATAGAATCTATACCTTCCACATTAGTGATTTTAAGGGGAAGCACAAAGTGTACATCACCAAAATCTGCAAAAGAAAGGGGATCGTCAAAAAAAGCATCCGAAAGTTGTACCGGAATACGTCCTTGAACAGATCCTGCAGGAATAGTTACTGGACTTTGCTGTTCGATAGTGTAATATGACTGTGGTAATAGCTGTACGTTAATTGTATCAACATCAGCCATGGCAAGGGTGTCAATCAATTCTGGTGCGTATTCAAAATATACCTTTCGATCTACCTGATTTTCAAAAACACCTGACATAACAACTCCAATTTCAAATCGGCCTTTGTTATCGTTATCATTGAACCCTAAGTCGTACTCACCTTGAACTATGGTTCTCGCAGGGGTTTGGTATGGAAAAAAAACAGCTGTTGAGCCAAAATCAGCAACGGTATTTTCTTGATTTTCACAAGAAATAAAGCCTAAGGCTATAGCGAATAAGAATAATACTTTTATTTTCATGTTATATGTTTACTATATAGTTATATCTAATTGTTCTACCAGCCATTATTTTGCTCCAGTTCAGAGAACTTCAAAACCTCAGCATTAGGAATAGGCATGTACGTAGCAAAGGGTTGATAGTTTCTTGATTCAACAGCAGGAAGTTCTAAATAATCCGTTCCATCGAAGAAAGAACCTTTTGCTGTTTCGTTCAAAGAAGCACCCCATCGTCTAAGGTCCCAAAATCTGTGTCCTTCAAAACTAAGCTCAAGGCGACGTTCGTTTCGAATAAGCTCACGCATAGCCTCTTTAGAAGTAATAGAAGCCAAATAGCTATCTGGTTGTGCAAGACCTGCTCGAGCTCTAATTACACCAATAACTTCACGAGCTGTCATGCCGTTGATGGCTTGGTCAGGACCTCCAGCTTCGTTAGCAGCTTCAGCAAATATTAAGAATAATTCTGTGTAACGAAAATAAACGTCATAGTGAATTTGGTTGTTGGAAGTATTATTGTCGTTTATTTTCACGTCGGGACGTAAAAGCTTTTTCAAATAATACCCTGTAGTAGTTGAAAATTGCGCAATGGAATCAACTCTATCAATTGCACCACCTACACCCGTATTAATGGTTTTACCACCAAAAGAGGAACCATTATAAATAACAAACTCAGCTAATCTAGGATCTCTATTTGCGTAAGGGTTTTGTGCATCATAGCCGTTAGCAGCAGTTGCAGGATACCCAGAAGCCATTGGAAATGCATCGACGAAATTTTGGGTAGGATTAATATTTCCACGTCCATTTAAAGAGGGGGGAAATAAATCACGTTCTACACTTGAACTTGGAGATTGAGCAGAACCTCTCCAAATCATTTCATCATCATTCGTTTGGCTGTATGATTTGTAATAATCAATACCGTTTGCTGGCAGCCCAGAAACACCTCCAATAGTGCTTAGTACTTCGCTAGCAAATGATGCCGCACTGCTGTAGTACTCTTGACTATTTAAAAAAGATGGACTTGCGGCAAATAGAGCCAAACGCGCTTTTAATGCCTTTACAATTCTACCTGAAATTCTTAAATTGTAATCAGGACCGTTAACAACAATATAATTATTGTAATCATAGTTTTGATATGCTGCATCAATACCAGTCTGATCAGCAGAATAATCTGTTGGCAACAAAGCAAGAGCTGCATCAAAGTCAGCCATAATAGCTTGAACCGTAGCTTCAAAAGACAAGCGTGGGCGGTTGAAATTCCCATCAGATTCAATATAATCTGTAATGTAGGGAACTCCAAGAAGTTGTCCAGAAGTGCTTACACCCGCATGGGCTTGTAACACGTAAAAATGATGTAATGCTCTAAGCGCAAGAGCCTCACCTCTCATTCGCATGTAAAACATTTCGTTTATTTCGTCATTTTTAGACCAAACAATTTTACCAGCATCTAAAACTTCCAAGAACTTGTTTACCCATAAAACACTTTCATAGTTATTCCAACGGGAAGCAGGATTGTATTGCGCATTTAATTCCCCAAGCGCCATACGCTTATAGCCATTGGTGAGTTGGTTGTTAACCGCATCATCTGTAGCGGCTTCACTAAAAGAAAACTGGTCTATTAATCGTGAATACCCCTGCAACAATAACCCTTCAGCTGAAGCTGGATCCGTATTGATAAAATCAGCGCCTAATCTGTTTTCATCGATAGGTTCTAAGAAGTCATCACAAGATGTTATGCCAGCAAAAACCGACACAATCAACATATATTTAATTAAATTTTTCATTTTATCTATCTAATTTTTTGATTAATTAAAATGCTACTCTTACACCAAGTGTGTAGGTTCTAGCCAGTGGGCTGCTGCCGATATTCAACTGACGGATATCTCTATTTTCAGCAATTTCTAAAAGGTTGGTACCTTGAAGGTTTAAGCTAAAATCTTCAACACCAATGGCGTCGCACATCTCATCTGTAAAGTCAAATGTTAACTGCGCGCGATTAATTCTAAAGTAGCTATTATCGTATAGCCAGAATGTTGATGTTCTAAAGTTGTTTTGATTGTTCTGAGCAGATAATCTTGGGAATGTTGCTGTGTCAGCTGTTTGAGGCGTCCAACGCCCTAACACTGCTTCAGAATACTTATCATTACCATTTGGTGCATAATAGTTATTAAAACTACCGCTAAGTTTATTCCCCATGCCACCAGACTGAGCTGTACCTAGAACAAATAGCGTAAAGTCTTTATACTTTAGGTTTAGATTTAACGCATACGTCCAAGGACTAGAAGATTGACCAATAGCAACCCTATCATCTTGATCGATGATGTTATCGCCGTTTTGATCAGCATATCTAATATCACCAGGCTGTACTGCACCAAAATTAGGAACAGGTAAGTTGCTGTTTAGAACCAAATCCCCATCAGTATTCGTAGTGAAGTCAGATGCTGAGTAGAATCCTAAATCTTCAAAACCATAAATGGTAGACAATTCTAAACCAGTTCTATTTTGGTAATCAAATTCATTTACCTCAGAACGAACAGAGGCTTCTGTTTGACTGTACAAAACGTTAGCGCCCAAACTTACCGTGAGGTCATTATACGTTTTATTGAAATTCATTCCCAATTCAAAGCCAGTGTACAGATTGGCATTGAAGTTATCATAAGGTCTAAATGTATTATAATAAGAAGG
>CAZSSZ010000013.1:0-19831 GCA_964609755.1 uncultured Flavobacteriaceae bacterium
GTCATTGAAGTGATGTGTGTGGCTAAACCATGTGTTGTTTTTATCGTTTTTATTGGGAAATATTCTAAGGTAATTGCCTGATAAAACATTGAATAGAATATTAAATCGCTCATCGACTTTTAATATCTCTTTGTCAAATTCAGTTCGATTTGCAGGCTTCTTTTTGTTGGCATCATCTACTTCTTGAGTTAAAATATAATTCCCTGTAGTGTCCAAAAGACTACCAAAAGAATACAATCCATTTTTGCCTTTTTTTACACCATCAAACAATCCGTTGGTTTTGTCTGTGTCAATTTTAATAATTGGGATTCTTTGCCATATTTGAGGTGCTTTGTGCATTCCTAAAAACACCTGATTAACGTCAAGTTTGAATGTTTTACCGTCAATGGGATACGAAAAATACCGCTTCCTTGACACTTTACGAATACATTCGGAAGCAAGCGTATTCAGGGGTTTTATTCTACCGTCTAAATCTTGAACCAAAATTCTACCCATCAAGTCAGATTGTTGCACATCTATTTGTTGGGATAAAACCATGCTTTCGATGCTTATTTCCGGAATGCTGTCTTGCTGGGCGTTGCCGAACAAAGGACTTAAAGAAAGTAAGACCCCTAGTAGTGCAGTTGTGGAAGATACCTTTTTCAATTTTCTGTTGATTTTTTGAAAATACGTCCCTTTTCCAAAGAAGGTGAAAAACATACCTATTCCCATAAGCAGATACCCCAAATAGGTAATCCAAGTTCCTAAAAAGTCGTGATTCACAGCCAAAACCGTTCCTTTTTCATCCGTATCATAACTTGCCTGAAAAAATCTAAATCCTTTGTAATCAAGTACATTATTCATGAAAATTCTATAATCAAATTCCTTTTCACTATCCAGAACAGATATTTCACTAGCATATGAGGAGGGGCTTGACGAACCTGGGTATCGCTCCAATTGAAAATCATTTAATTTGATTTCAAAAGGAAGCTCAATTGCGCCTGAGCCATAAGAAGCTATAGCTTGAACCTGATTGTTAAAATTCACTTGATTTTTTAGTGGTAGAAAACCCTCCCTGTAAAGTAAATTGACCTCCTTGAGTTCCGTGCCAACATAAAGGTCAATGGCAAGAACATCGTCAAGGTTTTTATCATTATCAGCTTTTGTTTTATTCTGTTGGATCAAATCAAATTTCCCCTTTGGATGAAAACTTGAGGGGACAAAAGAAAAATCTCCTGCTCGAAATAACGTTTTTAGAGAAATAGGGTGCACTGTATCCTTGCTGATTTTCCCCGCTTGCTGAGTAGACATCACAAAAAAATCAACAGGATGCGGGGATTCCATTTGAAATTGTCCATCTTTCTCAAGAATATTTATTATTCCTTGTTTGCTTGATTCAAATCCTATTTCGTGGGCATGACTCCCAATTTTTTTTATTTCTCCCTTTTTCAGAAAAACCGTATTTCTACCATCATCACCCGCAACCACCATCGTTAATATAGGTTCTCCGTTAAGACTATCAGAAACAATTTCAGGAGTGGCATCCACCACATAATCTTTATATAAAATCTTTACCGGCTTTCCATCAAAATCGGTTACAATTTTGAAGTCATTATTACCTAAAGGGGAAAAGCTCAATTTTTGTTGGATGACTTTTCTTTCTTTTCCTTTTTGTAGTGTTAGTGTCAATAATTTGGTGTCAGAAATAAGGACCTTGGAAGTTTCTCCCTCTCTGATTCGCATGATCCCACTATAAGAAGTATATCGTGTTACCGCCGCCCCCAATAAAATTATAATTAATGCTATATGAAACAACAGAACAGCCCACTTTCGCCTTCTCAAAAGCCTGTATTTATGTATGTTAAAAACAAAGCATACTGCAAGACCAAGCATGATTAATTCAAACCACCACGCATCGTAGACGGTGTCCCACGCAACCGCTGTTCCGTAGTCATTTTCAATAAAGGTTGCCACAGCCATTGCTATTGCAAACGAGAGCAAAAGAAAGAGTGCTAAAGCAGGTGAGGAAAGCTTTTTATACCATTTCTGCATAAAACATCAGTGTCACAGATTCCAATTCTGT
The DNA here is from genome assembly GCA_964609755.1 of uncultured Flavobacteriaceae bacterium. Classification (GTDB taxonomy): domain Bacteria; phylum Bacteroidota; class Bacteroidia; order Flavobacteriales; family Flavobacteriaceae; genus UBA7446. The sequence continues at coordinate 2,063 of CAZSSZ010000013.1, forward strand.
TTTTAGTTTGTAGATGCAGTACTGTTGTAATTTTTCTCGCGTTCCTGGGCTTCTTTAAGCCACTGGGGCAGTAGATTTTTTTTGAATTCAGCCTTTTCTTCTTTCATTTTTTCTACATCTAGCCCAATATATTTTTGCGCTTTTTCTTTACTGGAAATATCAGGGATTTCCACAGGTTTGTTGTGCCCGAGATCGGCTAATAAGCGCGCCATTTTAACCCTTCCTTCGGCTGCTTTGTCCAAACCACTATTGAGTACTCTTGCGGTTTCTACAGGCGAATGAAAAGAGGCTCCATGGGCAGCAGCAGCATAATCCCAGCGCCATTGTGCATGTCGAATATCGATTAGAATATCTTTCATTTGGGCTTCAGTAGCTCCCAAATCCCAACATTTTTTTGCCTCTATATGCATCCGTACCAAAGCATCTTCTAATTTTAGCCTACTTTCTGTAGCTTTTTGTTGGCGTTCATATACATTGGCTCTCAATTTATCTGCCTCTTCCCTGTGGCACACCTGACATGAGTTCGCTACATTGTTCATAGGAGATTGGATGTGGTGGTCTGTAAATTTTTGCCCGCCCTCACTTTTATAGGGCATATGGCAATCTGCACAAGAAACGCCTCTGTCGGCGTGAACTCCAGTCAAATAGGTTTCGTATCCCGGGTGTTGCGCTTTCAGCATGGGAGCTCTACTAAGTTTATGTGTCCAATCTTTAAAATTTATTTCATCAAAATACTTTTCCATAGCTTCTACCGACATTCCGTATTTCCACGGAAATGTCAAATACGGAACGCCCTCGTTTCCTGCTGTGTTTTTATCAAAATAATATTCTACATGACATTGCGCACAAACCAACGAACGCATTTCTTGGTGGGTCACTTTGTCAATATCTTTTCCCATGGAAGAGAAGGCCTCTATCAATGCTGGACGCGTAATTGTTAGCTTCATTGTACTTGGCTCGTGGCAATCTGCACAACCGATGGGGTTTACGACTTCTTCGCCTTTATCAGCCCACTTTCCACTGTAAAATTCAGAAATCCCAACCTCATTCATCAGTCTGGGAACGTCGGGGCTTTTACACGTCCAACAGGTTCCAGGCATAGGACCATCCCCTTTACCTTTAGGACCTCCTGTTCGCAAAGAATTATGAATATCTTCGACAGAATACTGATGCCCTCTTCCTTGGTTGTAGTCCTTGGCAAAACCATAACCCGCCCAAAGAATTACCAGTCGGGTGTCCTCCTCAAGCATATCCCTCATTTTTGACCCCCCTTGAAAAGATTCAAAATCTCCTCTTTCAGTTTGCAAAAAAGATTGATATTCAGAAGGAAAATTTTTACCCCATACTTCATTTCGGGGCTCATTTTTACTTATTTCAACCTGAGGAACGTATTTATATTTTGCCTCATTTTTTCTGTTAACAATACTGGATGCCAGAATTCCAAGAAGGAAAACAACAACAACTGTTATTAAAAATAAAAATTTGTTTTTCATGGTTTTTGATTATTTAATTGCTCTTTAAGCCATTGCGGAATTACCGTTTCCACATCATCTGTGGGTAAGGGCGCAATGTTATTTTTAATTGTTGAAATACCGTGAACAGTCCCGTGGGGTAGTTCTTGATGGCACGACCAACAATTCCTTTGAGTTCTATTTTCTTTATGATTTTCTAACCAACCGTAATACTTTACTTGGGTTATTTGTTGTACATGACACCGAATACAATTGTCTTGAACCACTTTTTCGGATTCTTCTCGCATAAACATCACTTCGGGTTCCATTCTGGCTGTAAAAATGGTTGCGTGAAATAGTCCGTCTTTTGCCTTGAAAACGTATTTGTTAAACAGATTGTCTTGAGGCACATGGCAATCATTACAAGAAGCCCTTTCTCTGTGAGAACTATGCATCCAACTGTTATATACAGGGGTCATTACATGACAATTAACACAAGCCTGTGGATTATCAGACATATAAGAAACAATAGAAGCTTCTTTTGCTAAAAATATTCCCATGCCAACCAACACAGCAATAAGGAATACAGCCACCCTACGCCATCTTGATTTCTTATTCGGCAGTATTTCTCTTTTAATTTTCAAGCCACTTACTTATTCGTTAGAGGAAAATAGCGTGGGTTTAATCGTTAGCATTACCCAACCCCAGTAATTGGCATTGTTGTCGGTATTCCCTTTTAGTAGTTCCATCCCTTCTGAGGCAAACATTTGGGAATATCCGGCACTAAGGCTAATTTCTTTAGAATGTTTGTAACTGTATACCAAGTCAATTTCAGTTCCTAACTGATTAGAAACTTTTTTATCTAAGTCAGCTGCTGCTGAAAAACGATGTACAAAACCCGTTAATGCCGATTTTGAGTTTAATGTAAACTTCGCTTTTGCATAAATATCTAATAACCCAACATTATTGGCATGGTTCCCTACGTAGAAATAGTCCATAAGTCCATTAAACTTGTGGTTTGTTCCGTAAAAAGGGGTAAACGCTTTGTTTTCGGTTTGGGTGGGTTTGCCTCCATCGTTACCGCTTTGTAGTTCAACTCCTAATCCAAGAACTGTATTTTGTGTTGTCTTATAATTTGTCTCTAATCCTAACAAATGAGCCGACAAATCTCTATTGGCGGGGTCTTTGCCAAACTGGTAGAAAGCGTTAGCAATGATGTGCCATTTTTCGGCTTTCCTTACCAAATGCGTCCCTATCGTTTGGCTGTATTTTGTGCCTGATGGAGTTTGCATGCCATTGTTTAAAAACAAAAAGCTCCCTGTCATAGCATCCCACTTTTTATGAAGCCAAAGGTGTTGCATTGCCTTGTAGGTTTTGGGGGTTTTTAACTCCCTCCCTGTATTGTTTTCTGACGATTGATTATACGCCAAGCCAATATCTAATTTGTAGCTACCTTTCGCATATTTTAGTAACACCAAATCATGGCTTCTCGCTTGCTGTGCCCAGCCCACATTACCAAAAATACGGCTGTCATCATAGATAATTTCCTGTCTTCCAATTTTTAACGAAACACTAGGGCTCCACACGATTTCACCCCACGCCTGGTGAAGACCAAATCCATTAGTATCTGAAAGATTTAATTGAGGTACATCTCCCCAAACCCTAATGTTTTGAAAATTCAAATAAAAATTTAAGTTTTCTGTGGTGTATTTTGTTCCCAAACGGGTGCGTTGAGACACAAAGGATGCAGCATCTGTATTATTTGGAAAAAGTGTCTTGAACCCGTGTCTGTTCTCAAAGCGTGGGCGTACTTCTGCGTTAATGTTAAATTGTGAAAAAATACTTGTTGTAACCAGCAAGCATAAAACAGTAGGTAAATTTTTAAAGGACATATGTTTGTTTGATTTAGATGTCCAAAATTAGTGCAGTCAATTACACTATAACATGACAAAAATCACGTCTGCTAAACTTAAACGCTTTCTTTGTTCTGTATAGCAAAATACCATGAAATGATTGGTGCCCCTGTAGCTCAACTACGAAAGGAGTTATAGGTTTTTTTTTCGATTATCCATCCAATTGGCTATTGGGAGACCAAAACCGATTAGAATATATAACCACCCCCAAATAGACGAATTCTCATCATTAATAAGCATCGAAATTCCCAAAACGGACATCAAAACTCCATAGATAATCAGGTAAATAGTGCGTAATCGTTCTCGTTTGTGCGCTGGAAGTTTAAAAACACGGATTGAAAAATAGTTTAGGGCTAACAGCAGAAGAAGTGTAGCGGCAAGAATAAGTAGTCCACTTAGCATGTTGTATAGATTTAGTTGCGTTAAAATACACATAAATCTATGTGCAAAAAAACACTACTCTACCTCAGTATAGTACAACTCTAATTGCAACTTTAAATCGGTAAGTGCTGGGTCTGAAGGATTAGGTCCTACAAAAACAGCCGATTTTGGTGCTGAAATGCCTCCAGCAGGAAGTTTTTTAACTGACGGATGCTCAACATCCGCCATAATGATTGATTGCTGGGCATTCGCTGGAACAGCATTGATAACTGAAAGGCGTAAGGGCGCATTCACAGAATCATTACTTATAATATTACGCAAGTGATCGGTTATCCTAATTTTATAATACTGCTTTTCGTCTTCCTCTATCAAAAACCCGCCATATAATAATTTATTAAGCGTTGAAGTGTTTGTTACATCTTGGAGAAAATCAATAATGGGGGCAGTTGTATTTGCATTGTAAAGGTAAAGACGTTCGGGAAGGGAAAGTCCAAAACGCTGTACGGTTTGTTTATCTACGTGAAAGGTGAGATTTGCCTCATTTAGTAACCAGGGTCTTCCTTTAATATCTTCTAACACCTCATTGTCTTCAAATAGGGCAAGGGTTGCCACACTTCCCAAACCACCGCTAATGGCAATATTTTCGCCTGAAGTTGCAGAGACAATACTGTTTAGTGTTGCATCTGCAGGTGTAGTTTTTGTAAGTGTATTGAATTTTATCAACCCTGCATTGAGTAAAAAGTCTTCATTCTTGTCCTCAATTTCCCCACTTGAATTTTTAGTCTTATAGGTATAGGAAACGCGAATTGCCATTTTATTTACATCCAAAAGCATCAATAACGGAGCGCTAAAATTGCTCGTTTCTATGGCAATAGACCTAAAATAATTTTGCCAGGCTTCAGCAGAAGAAAGCTCGGTTGCACCTTCTTTGTCAATAAGAAGTTGTTGGAAGCTATCTTTATCTAAAGGCACACGTAGTCTGGGAGTTAAGTTGTTGCTTCCCTCACCTTCAACGACAATTTCATTTAAATCAAGCTGAACGTTCGCATTTGCAAGTGGGGGTTGCTCTTTGTAGGAATTCACATTAAAATTGGAGTAGTAGGCTTGAACCTGCTCAAAGTTTTTTTCAGCGTCAAGTTGACGCAAAAAATAATTGAGTTTGGTTACTTCAACGTCAAAGGATGCTTGTCTATTTCCAAATAGTGAGTCAATCGCATATAGCTTCTTGTCGGGGTTAGGATTTTCTATTTCGGTGTCTTGCCCATCTGGCGTTCCGTCGCCGTCTGTATCAGGATTTGTGGGGTCGGTACCGTTGTTTCGCTCGGCAATATCGGAAACCCCATCGCCATCCGAATCACTGTTGGGATCCTCATCATCAATATCGTACGCATCAATTAAACCATCGCCATCTGCATCTCTTTGATTCGTAAAAAAAGGTATTTCAAGCCAAACGTTGGTAACCGTTTCCATTTCGTTAAAGCTGTCTTCGATTTCTTTTTGCGCCGTCATCTCACCAAAAGTAGCGGTATAGTTCGCAAGGTTCATCTGAGACACAATAGCTGCGCTCGTGGTTCCGAATAGCTTATCTTCTCGCTGTCCCAAATGTACCACTTGACTACTATTGGTTTGTACCACATCTATTTGAGAATGAGACACCTTAACGGGGTAAGTGGCAAACTTTGTCGGAAATGGATTGGAGGGAACGATTTCGGCACCTACGTCATTGAATTTTTTTTCACAAGAGGCAACAAGGATGATAGCGATTGGGAAGAGCTTTTTAATCATTTTTATTTTAAAATTCAATATCATAAAACGTTTCGTGCGCCGTCAATACATCTGTAGATTGACTTAGCTCAAGGATGGGTTTTGTCAAATTATATGCATACTTTTTTACAGCATCACTTACCCCATTATCGGCAAAAATGATGCCATCTGAATGCTGCGCAGCAGCACAAAACATATTGTTAAGCGTAGGCTTTTTGAGTAATTCCATGTGATGATCATCAATGCCATCAAATTTGATTTTTGCAAAAAGATCACCATTGAGTTTTCCTTCAAATGGTGCGGTGTATAGCGAAGTAACAATTTTAGTATTTGCCAGAAGGGGTTCGTCTTTGTAGTAATATTTGCAATACAATGGCACCAACGATGCTATCCATCCCTGAACATGAATGATATCGGGAGACCAATTTAGCTTTTTTACCGTTTCAATAACCCCTTTTGCAAAGAAAATGGCACGCTCCTCGTTGTCGTCATAAAGCTTTCCATTATCATCAGAATATAACCCACGTCCTTTGAAGTAATCATCGTTATCAATAAAATAAACCTGCATACGCTCTTTGGGTATAGAGGCTACCTTGATAATTAACGGCATATCAATATCGTTCACTACCATATTCAGCCCTGAAAGTCGAATGACTTCATGCAACTGATGACGACGCTCGTTTATAAGTCCATATTTAGGGATAAATATCCGTGTTTGACCGCCACGTTCATTAACCATTTTAGGAATTTCAAACGCCAAATTAGCGAGTTCGCTATGCGGAAGATATGGAACGACTTCTGAGGATATGTATAATATCTTTTTGTCTTTCATAAAGGAGCAAGTCGTTTTTGTGAATTAAATGACAAATTTACTAAAAATTTAGACGACTTTTGTTGATAACTCGAAAAGCGTACCATTTAATATGCCACTATTTCAAACCCTACGTGAGCTGAATCAAGTACGAAAAAAATATTCGGATAATTCCGTTGGGCTAGTACCCACCATGGGGGCATTACACAAAGGTCATTTGGCATTAATCGAAAAAGCAACTCAAGAAAATGAGGTGGTTTGGGTAACCATTTTTGTCAACCCCACCCAATTCAACAATTCAAACGATCTAAAAAACTATCCTGTTACCCTAGCAGAAGATGTCAAATCGATTCATGACGTTCATCCAAATATACAGATTTTTGCACCCAGTATTTCAGAAATGTATCCGCAAAAAGCGGAGGCAAACATCTATTCTTTTGATGGACTAGAGTTGGTTATGGAAGGCAAAGACCGACCTGGACATTTTAATGGGGTCATCACGATAGTGTCTAAACTTTTTGATACCATACAACCGCATCGAGCCTATTTTGGCGAAAAAGATTTTCAGCAACTTCAAATCATCAAAAACTGGGCAAAAAACAATGCTATTCCTACCCAAATTATCGCTTGTCCCATAGTCCGTGAACCACATGGACTTGCCATGAGCTCTCGCAATGCATTGCTCTCAAAAGACATACGAGAAGAAGCAGGGTTTATTTACAAAACCCTAAAACGATGTACTACAGGCAACAAAACAAAAAAAGAAATCTATGAAGAAATTGAAGTGGCTTTTAACGCTCACCCAAATTTCACCTTGCACTATGCACTGTGTGTAAATGAGGCAAACCTTCGGGAAGTGTATGAAATCGACAAATCCCAACAACAACGCCTTTTTATCGCTGCGTCAGTTGAAAGGGTACGATTGATTGATAATATCGCATTAAAATAAGTACCTTTGCGCCATGCAAATTGAGGTTTTAAAATCTAAAATTCACCGTGTAACCGTTACCGGCGCAGAACTCGATTATATCGGTAGTATTACCATTGATAAAACGCTAATGGATGCCGCCAATATTCTTGCGGGCGAAAAAGTACAAGTTGTAAATGTAAATAACGGCGAACGCTTGGAAACCTACGTCATTGAGGGAGCTGCCAATTCTGGTGAAATTACCCTTAACGGACCTGCCGCACGAAAAGTTCAAAAAGGCGATGTGGTAATTATTATCAGCTATGCAAGCATGAATATTGACGATGCAAAGTCCTTTTCGCCAACCCTAATTTTCCCCAATACCGCTACCAACACCCTAGACTAAATCATGTCTAAAATCATCAAGCTGCTCAAAAACATTATACCGCTAGGACTGGGGCTTTATTTGGTGTATTTTCCCTTTGCCAACACCTCTGAAGAAGATCGAATGCAAATTTTTGCGGCAATCAAACAAGCCGACTTGCGCTATGTGTTTTTGTCATTGGTTTTTGGGGCACTAAGCCATTTATCCCGTGCCTATCGCTGGAACTATTTACTTAAGCCCTTAGGATATCAACCTTCATTTATCACTCGTACTTTAACCGTGATGATATCTTATTTTTCAAATTTAGGTATCCCGCGTTCGGGGGAAGTATTGCGCGCTACAGCATTGGCAACCTACGCCAAAGTACCGTTTCAAAAAGGGTTTGGCACCATCGTAACCGAGCGCATCATTGACCTTGTTTTATTGTTTTCATTTATTGGTTTTGGCTTTCTGCTGCAACGTGAACTGCTCCTCGAAGTCATTGGAAATCCATCATTAAGTGGATTTGCTTTGCTGTGGATGGGACTGTTTGGCTTCCTATTTTGGTTGGGTATTCGGCAACTAAAACGTTCTCAAAAAAGCTGGGCAAGGAAAATTGTTGGCTTTTTTAACGGACTTTTGGCGGGTATGCTTTCAGTTCGCACCATGAAAAACAAATGGGCATTCACGGCACACACCTTTTTTATTTGGGGGATGTATTTGGCTATGTTTTGGTCCGTCACCTTTGCCTTACCCGAAACAAGTGGACTTTCTGTCGAGGCAATAATTCCTGCTTTTATTGCCGGCGGATTTGCCATGTCGGCAACCAATGGCGGTATTGGATTATACCCGTTAGCGGTAGCTGCAGTGCTGAAGGCATTTGCTGTGCCTTACCCACAAGCACTAGCGTTTGGGTGGGTGATGTGGACGGGGCAAACTGTCATGGTCGTGGTTTTTGGGAGTTTATCTTTTCTGCTACTTCCCATGGTTTCCAAAAAATAAGTAGCTTCGCTAAATGGCTAAAATCAAAAAAGCTTTTTTCTGTACAAGTTGTGGCACACAACACACCCAATGGCAAGGACAATGCAGTTCGTGTAAAACTTGGAATACGCTTCATGAGGAAGTTCTAGACAACCCCAAAACACCGGCTTGGCAAGCCGATAAAGCTGCTCCCGTTAAAGCGAAACCCGTTCGTATTCAAGATGTTGCAGTAGATGCACTAACCCGTTTGCCTTCCGGAGATGTTGAGCTGGACCGCGTTTTGGGTGGTGGTATTGTTCCTGGTGCTATGGTTTTGGTGGGGGGCGAACCGGGCATTGGAAAATCTACGCTGCTTTTGCAAGTAGCACTATCCGTTTCGAGTAAAGTGGTTTATGTTTCGGGCGAAGAAAGCGAACAACAAATCAAATTGCGTAGCGCGCGTGTAACTGAAGAAAGTAGCGAGTGCTTCCTCTTGACAGAAACGCATACGCAAGCGCTTTTGCATCATTTAGGTGTCTTAAAACCCGCGCTGGTTATTATCGATTCCATTCAAACACTCCACTCCGATGTTATTGACAGCACCGCAGGAAGTGTGTCACAAATCCGTGCCTGTACCGCCGAGCTTTTACAGTTTGCCAAGCAAACCCAAACTCCTGTGTTTTTGGTAGGGCATATTACCAAAGACGGCGCCATTGCTGGACCTAAAGTGCTGGAACACATGGTAGACACGGTACTGCATTTTGAAGGCGATCGCAATCATGTATACCGCATTCTGCGTGCGCATAAAAACCGTTTTGGTACTACCGCTGAACTGGGCATTTACACCATGGCGCAAGAGGGGCTTTTGCCTGTTGCGAACCCTAGTGCATTGCTCATTTCTGCTGAAAGTGTCGGGCTTAGCGGACACGCTATCGGTGCCACTGTTGAGGGCATACGCCCCATGCTGATAGAAGTGCAAGCGCTGGTAAGCTCTGCCGTGTATGGCACACCCCAACGCAGTAGCACGGGCTTTGACAACAAACGCCTGAATATGCTCCTTGCCGTTTTGGAAAAACGTGCCGGTTTTCAATTGGGCGCAAAAGATGTATTCCTCAACCTTGCTGGGGGCATTCGCCTAGACGATCCAGGACTGGATTTAGCGGTTATGGTGGCTATCCTCTCCAGTAGTTTGGATGTTGCCATTCCCAAAGGCTATATTTTTGCCGCCGAAGTCGGACTTTCAGGCGAATTGCGCAATGTACCCAAAATGGAACAACGGATGCAAGAAGCCGCCAAATTAGGCTTTGAGCGTATGGTAGTGGCACAAAAAGTAACCTCCGCACCCAAAGGCTTGGAGGTGATTCGTTTGGCTACCATTCAAGACTTAGTAGCGCATTTGTTTTAAGGTGCCGGATTCGGGATGCGGTTATGGACTTAACACATGTCCTGTAAAATAAAATTTTATTTCAAAAAATAAAATTTATTATCTTTGTAAGGTTAATACTAAAACGTGCGAATAGTTACCTACAAACGCATTCGGGGATTTGTTACAAAACACGCAGCTGCAGAAACACCTTTAGCGATTTGGTATCATACACTTAGAGCAAAAGATTGGGCGCATCTAAATGACTTAAAACAAACTTTTAACAGCGTAGATTATGTGGGTAATCACAGATATGTATTTAACATAAAAGGAAATGATTACAGGCTGGTTGCCATTATTTCGTTCAATGCCCAAAAAGCATATATAAGATTTATAGGCACCCACGCCGAATATGATAGAATTGACAACATAAAAACGATTTAGCGATGATAAAAACTGCACAACAATACCGCACCCTTTTGGAGCGCATTGAAACGCTTTTGCAAACCCCCGAAAACATCGAAAATCAGCATGCCAAAGGACATATTGAACTCAACGTATTGTCTGACCTAGTTGCGGATTACGAAGAACAAAACTTCCCTGTAAAAAAACCCCTACTTGCCGATGTTATCAAATTACGCATGGCAGCCTTGGGGATAAACCAAAAAGGGCTTTCGGAACTTTTGGGCGTGAGCACCTCCAGAGTTAGTGAATACCTGACAGGAAAAAGCGAACCCACCTTAAAAATAGCCCGAAAAATAAGCCAAACACTTCAAATTGAACCTGCGATAGTGTTAGGCGTTTAGGGAAGCTCAACCCTAAGGCGCCGGGTTCGGGATGCGGTTATGCACCGCATCTATCTCCAAAAGGATTTCATCAGATAGGGTAATGGCAGCCGAGGCGATATTTTCTTCCAACTGAGGCATTGTCGTTGCGCCAATGATATTGGATGTTACAAAAGGCCTGTCTGTAACAAAAGCTAAAGACAGTTGTGCCAAAGATAGATTGTGTTTTTCAGCAATTCCGGCATAGGCTTCTGTAGCAGCTAACGACTGCTCGCTATTGTAACGTGCCATTCTAGGAAACAATTTTAACCTACTTTTTTCAGGGAGTTTACCTCCGCGATATTTCCCCGAAAGCACGCCAAACGCCATGGGCGAATACGCCAACAGCCCTAGCTGTTCTCTATGGGAAACTTCTGCGTTTCCACCCTCAAAAGTACGATTCAGTAGAGAGTACGGATTTTGGATGGTTTTCATTCGAGGCAGGTTTTTATGTTCGGCAAGTGCCAAGTACTTCATGGCACCCCAAGGAGTTTCATTCGATAGTCCAATATGCCTGATTTTCCCTTCTTGAATAAAACCGTTTAGCGTTTCCAATATCTGCTGAAAATTGTCTTGCCACTGCTCATCTGCATCAGGAAAATAATCGCGTTTGCCAAAAAAATTAGAGTTACGCTCGGGCCAATGCAATTGATACAAATCGATATAATCTGTTTTGAGACGCATCAAACTTCCCTCCAACGCCTCACGAATACTGTCGGGCGTAAAGCCCGTAGTGCGAATGTGTGCCGTGTATGCCCCCGGTCCAGCAATTTTGGTGGCAAGCACCACTTGGTCGCGGTTTTTGCGTTGTTCAAACCAATTGCCAATAATACGTTCCGTATCGGCATAGGTTTTGGCATCAGCAGGTACGGGATATAATTCTGCTGTATCAAAAAAATTAACCCCTTTGGCAAGGGCGTAATCCATCTGTTCAAAGCCTTCGTTTTGCGTGTTTTGGTTGCCCCAGGTCATGGTGCCCAAACAAATTTTGCTCACCCGAATATCGGAGTGTGGTATCGTCGTATACTTCATATTTAAATTGCAAGTGTTACGCCAACAGGACAGTGGTCAGAATGGACAGCTTGGGGAAGTATAAACGCACGTTCAATGCCATTTTTTAAGGGTTCGGAAACCATAGCATAATCTATGCGCCAGCCTTTGTTATTGGCGCGGGCATTGGCGCGATAACTCCACCAACTGTACTGGTGGGGTTCTTTGTTTAAATACCGAAACGAATCCACAAAACCACTATGGATAAATCCGTCCAGCCAAGTACGCTCCTCGGGTAAAAAACCCGAAACCTTGGCATTACGCACGGGGTCGTGAATATCAATGGCTTCGTGACAAATGTTGTAATCTCCACAAATGACTAGATTAGGAATGTCTTTTTTTAGGTCGTTTATATAGGCTTGAAAGTCATCCATATACCTAAACTTATAGGCGATGCGATCGGGGTTGGTGCCCGAGGGCAAGTATAAACTCATTACCGAAACGGCATCAAAATCTACACGAAGGTTACGCCCTTCCGCATCCATATATGCTATACCTGTACCGTAGGCAACATGGTTGGGTTTTTGTTTGCACAACACCGCCACGGAGCTATACCCTTTTTTCTGTGCCGAAAACCAGTAGTGGTACGGATAACCGGCAGCTTCAAAAACACTGAGGTCAAGTTGTTCGGGATGGGCTTTGGTTTCTTGCAGGCATAACACATCGGGGGATGCGGCTTGCAGCCAATCCAAAAAGCCTTTATTGAGTGCGGCACGGATGCCGTTTACGTTATAGGAAATGATTTTCACAGCAGCTAAAATACAAACTAAGGCACGAAATTTGTGTATCTTTGATAAGAACTAAATCTAGATATCGTGAAAAAAATCCTTTTAATTTCCATTTGTATACTCAGTTTGGGTGTTTATGCCCAAGATGAAGAACCTACCAAAGTTGAGATCGTCAATCAATTTGAAGATGTAGAGGTCTTAGAAAAAAATGAAATTCGACTTAATGCCCTCGACTTAATTGTACACCCTGCTTTAAGTTTAAGCTACGAAAGGCTCGTTAACGAGTCCAACGGATACGGAGTATCGATTTTTGCTAATTTTGGAGATGACGATACTACCTATCATAACTTTAACGTTACCCCATATTACCGTTTTTATTTTTTAAACAGAAAAGACTACGGAGCTAGTGGCCTATTTGTAGAAGCATTTAGCTCTTTTTCCTCTGTTAATTTTCACGACTATTGGTATGGTAGTAGCAAAACAAGTGAAAATGAATTTCAATTTTCCATGGGTGTAGGTCTTGGGAAAAAGTGGGTTAATCGAAACGGCTTTACATTTGAGATTCTTGCTGGCGTAGGGCGCTACTTCATCGACAGAGATACGGACAACTACTCCCATCCAGAAGCCCATGGGCGTTTTGGTTTGTCAATAGGAAAACGATTTTAACAATCCGCCAACCACGTTTGAAACGCAACTGCTTTGCTAATTTTTGCTTTGGCTTCGGCTACGCTTAGGCGTTCTTGTTGCATGCTGTCGCGGTGGCGTAACGTTACCGTTTCATCCTCCAAGGTTTGGTGGTCAACCGTAATACAAAACGGTGTTCCTAGCGCATCTTGTCTTCGGTAGCGTCTGCCCACAGCGTCTTTTTCATCATAAGTAACTGCCATATCCCACTTCAGCTCATTCACCACATTCTTGGCAATATCGGGCAATCCGTCTTTTTTTACCAAAGGCAATACGGCAACTTTGGTGGGTGCCACTACCGCAGGCAAACGCAACACGGTTCGGCTAGAGCCATCTTCCAACGTTTCTTCTTGAAGCGCATGTGAAAACACCGCCAAAAACAAACGGTCTAACCCAATAGAAGTTTCCAACACATAAGGCACGTAGTTTTCTTGTCGCTCGGGGTCAAAATACTGCAACTTTTTGCCCGAATATTTTTCGTGGCTGCCAAGGTCAAAATCGGTACGGGAGTGGATACCTTCCAACTCTTTAAATCCAAAGGGAAAACGAAACTCAATATCACAAGCGGCATCGGCGTAATGTGCCAATTTTTCGTGGTCGTGGAAGCGGTAATTGTCCTCGCCCAATCCAAGCGATAAATGCCATTTTAGGCGTGTTTCTTTCCAGTGTGCATACCACTCTTTTTGTGTTCCAGGCGGAATAAAAAATTGCATTTCCATTTGCTCAAATTCTCGCATGCGGAAAATAAACTGCCGTGCCACAATCTCGTTTCTGAACGCCTTGCCCGTTTGCGCAATACCAAAGGGCAACTTCATACGTCCGGTTTTTTGGACATTCAAAAAGTTTACAAAAATACCCTGTGCGGTTTCTGGGCGCAGGTATAATTCGGTAGCGCTTTCGGCAGATGCACCGAGCTTAGTACCAAACATCAGGTTAAATTGCTTTACCTCTGTCCAGTTTTTGCTTCCCGATAAGGGGCATACAATCTCCAATTCCTCAATGAGGGCTTTGACATCTGCCAAATCTTCTTTTTCCAATGATTTGCCCAAGCGTTTTAAGATGGCATCGCCTTTTTCTTTGTAGCCAACAACGCGCGGATTTGTGCTCAAAAATTGGTCTTTGTCAAACGCATCGCCAAAGCGTTTGGCAGCTTTATTTACTTCTTTTTCAATTTTTGCGTCGAGTTTGCCCACATACTCCTCCACCAACACATCGGCGCGGTAGCGTTTTTTGGAGTCTTTATTGTCAATCAGCGGGTCGTTAAAGGCATCTACGTGCCCCGAAGCTTTCCACGTGGTAGGGTGCATCAAAATAGCGGCATCCAATCCCACAATATTCTCGTTGAGTTGCACCATGGCTTTCCACCAATAGTCGCGCAAGTTTTTTTTCAGGGCAACGCCCTGCTGTCCGTAATCGTATACGGCACTTAGCCCATCGTAAATTTCGCTAGAAGGAAACACAAACCCATACTCCTTGGCATGGGACAATACTTTTTTAAACAAATCTTGGTCTGCCATGGCGCAAAAATAGGATAAGTTTACTAATTTGAGCCGAACCAAAATCATAACTTAACCTATGCTCAACGATTTACTTGCCGTTTGGTTTCCGCGCTGCTGTTGGGGCTGTAAAAAACCGCTTGCTAAAACACAAAAATGGCTTTGCGTAAGCTGTAGCACACAGCTTCCTAAAACCTATTTTGAACACAACGAAAACAATCCGCTTAAGGCATTGTTGCGTCAATACATTCCGCTGGAAAGTGCCTATGCGCCCTTTTATTTTATGCAGAACTCTCCCATTCAGGCGTTACTCCATGCGCTAAAATATCAGGGGAAAAAGGAAGTTGCTGATTGGCTTGCAGCACAAAGTGCTGCGTATTTACCTAAAGACCACGCCACACTACAATGCGATGGAATAGTACCGGTGCCCTTACACCCTAAGCGTGAGCGCAAACGTGGCTACAACCAAGTGGCAGGGTTCGGTCAATTTTGGGCTAACCAATTGGGTGTGCCTTATTTGGATGATGTACTGCTACGTAAAAACCAAACCAAAACCCTTGTACGCATGACGCGAGAAGCCCGTTGGAAAGAAGTGAAAGATGCTTTTTTGGTTCAAACGAAAAAAGAATACAAGCATTTGTTATTGGTAGATGATGTTATTACCACTGGAGCAACGCTAACGGCTTGCGGGAATGCGCTATTGCAAGAAGCTACAAAAAAAATATCGGTCATGGGCATGGCGTATGCACAAAACATACTTCCGTAAGCGGGAAAATAGTCGTTATTTTGTGCTATGGGAAAACGAATTTTTGTTGCGTTGTTTATTTGTGTGGTATTTGTACAATGTGCACGTAGGGGTTCGCCCACCGGTGGTCCAAAAGACGAGACACCGCCTGTAATGCTTCGTGCCGAACCGCCTCAGAAAACCGTAAATTTTAAAGCTGATAAAGTCCGTATCTATTTTGATGAATACATTAAGCTCAACAAACTTCGTGATCAACTGGTAATTTCCCCACCGCTTGAACAAAGTGCTTACGTTATCTCTCCTCAAAGTCAGGCGTCAAAATATATAGAAATTGAATTTTTGGACACCTTAGCCCCGGGTACCACCTACTCTTTTAATTTTGGTGAAAGCATCGTCGACAACAACGAAGGTAATCCCTATTCGTTTTTCTCATACGTGTTTTCTACAGGTGAAGCCATTGATTCCTTGACCCTTAGCGGAACGCTTTCCGATGCACTTTTACGAAAACCAGAAACTTTTGTTTCGGTGATGCTTTACCCTATAGACAGTACGTTTACAGACTCTGTTGTTTTTAAAGAAAAACCGCTGTATTATACCAATACTCTCGACTCGCTAACCGAATTTACACTACCAAATTTAAAAGCAGGAAACTACTTATTGGCAGCCGTTAAAGATGTGTCGAAAAATTATGTCTTCGACCCGTCTGTGGATAAAATTGATGTGGTGCATGATACCATAACCCTCCCAAATGATAATCTCTTCGAATTATCACTCTACAAAGAGGCCTCATCCTTTGCGTTCGGCAAGGCGTTTCAGGCGGGCAAACAACGTGTAGGTTTTGGCTTTACAGGGAGTGATGCAATTGAAATTGTCTTAGACCAAGAAGTCTCCGACAGTTTTGCCGCTATCGTTTCACGTGACAGAGAAACCGATACGCTCTATTATTGGTATAAAGGCTTTGATGCTGATTCGCTAGCATTTACCCTTAAACACGATACGCTGACCAAATCCTATGCATACCGTGTTCGAAAAGGGGACCCCGATTCACTTTCCATTTCGTTTGCACAACGCGGCACTTTACATCTAACAGATACGCTGACGCTTATTACCAATACCCCCATAAAACAGTTTGTGCAAGATTCTATGCAGTTGCGTGCCAAAGATTCTACGCTAGTGTCTTTTAGTTTAACACAAAAAAGTAAGCACGAGTTGCAATTTTTCTTTGATGTTTATCCCAACGAAAAATACCAACTGGAATTATTGCCAGGTGCAGTTACCGATTTTTTTGACATTATCAACGACAGTATTACAGCATCTGTGCGCACTAAAAGTCGTGTGGATTACGGCAACCTTTCTTTACGCCTTTTCAACGTGCCATCGTTTCCAATATTTATTGATTTGATTGATGCCAAAGAAGAAATTGTACGGTCGATGTATATTACCGAAGGGCGCGGCGTGTATCGCTTTGCTTATTTGCAGCCCAACGAATACTATGTACGTGTTCGGATTGATGAAAACGGCAATGGAAAATGGGATACAGGGAACTATTTAGCCAAACAAAAACCCGAGGCGGTGTATCACTTCCCCCCACTTCTGGACGTGCGTGCCAACTGGGAATTGCAGGAACAATTTACATTAGAGTAAAATCGTCGCGGTCTTCCAAAAAGGGTAGTTTTCCCCGAAGTGCATGAAGTTCTTCAAGGGCTAATGAAACCGAACTAATCGTCAATGCTTTATCCATAAAAACCAATTCATCGCCAAGGGCATTATACGCTGCCGAAGCCCCTGGATAATGCAAGCGGTACGCATCTTTTCCCGTGCGGTTTACCCCCACGCAATACGCCATATTCTCAATAGCCCGAGCACGCAATAAGGCATTCCACGCTTGAATACGTGCCGCTGGCCAATTGGCAACACAAATCAAAAGGTCGTAGTTGTCGGTGTTTCGTGCAAAAACGGGAAAACGCAAATCGTAGCATACCAACGGACGAATCCGAAAACCCGCAAATTCAATTAATTTACTTTCCTTTCCAGCAGTATATATGCGTGATTCGCCTGAGGGCGTGTACGGATGGGTTTTATCGTAGGTGTCCAACTTTCCATCGGGATGTGCAAACACAAAACGGTTATAAAAATTTTTGCCCGCTTTTATGGAAAGACTTCCACAAACGGCAGCCTTATGGGTTTGTGCCATACGTTGCATCCACGCAACGGAACTTCCATCTATGGGTTCAGCCACCTGATTTGGGGTCATCGTAAAACCCGTTGCCCACATTTCGGGCAGTACAATAAGGTTTGTAGTTGGAGGGATTCCCGCTAAAAGTGCCT
>CAZSSZ010000014.1:0-18609 GCA_964609755.1 uncultured Flavobacteriaceae bacterium
AACAGCAATAAGTAAATAATATTCTCCGTACAGAATTTTTTTATTAAAGCTTAAGCAAACAACATACCACGCACTACTTTTTGGTACGGCGTATAAAAATACTAATAAATATAATTATAGATATCGAAATGGCATTTGCTACAATCACCGAAGGACTTTGTATTAAAATACCATAAATAAGCCAACTCATTGTCCCAAGCCCCATAATTGTGTACATGGTAAGTGACAATCCGTCAGCTGTTTTGGATTTCCAAATTTTATACGCCTGTGGCAAAAAGGCAGAAGTGGTTAGCGTTGCCGCAAAAAAGCCAATATATTCGGGGTTGAGCATTAAATCACAATATTTACAATCTTATTGGGCACCACAATTACCTTTTTGGGTGTTTTCCCGTCCAAATAGGTAAGCGTGCGCTCTTCTTGCATCACAGCAGCCTCAATTTCGTCTTTGCTCAATGAGGTAGAAAGTGCCATGGTAAAGCGCATTTTTCCATTAAAGCTAATCGGATATTCTTTGGTGTCGTCTTGCAAGTATTCCGGATTTGCCACAGGATAGGGGGCTGTAGTAACCGATTCGTTATGTCCCAGTAACGACCATAATTCCTCGCAAATATGCGGAGCAAAAGGCGCAAGCAATACTGTAAGCGGTTCCAGAATTTCACGATGATTACACTTTTGGGAAGTCAGCTCGTTGGTGGCAATCATAAAAGCGCTCACAGAAGTATTCAGCGAAAACTGCTCAATGTCTTGTGTTACCTTTTCAATGGTTTTGTGTAAGGTTTTAAGTGATTCTTTGGAAGGCTTTTCGTCACTAACAGCAAAATCATCTCCGTTGTGAAACAAACGCCAGAACTTGTTTAGGAAATTGCTCACTCCGGAAATCCCGGCCGTATTCCACGGTTTGGCTTGCTCAATAGGGCCCAAAAACATTTCGTACATACGAAGGGTATCCGCGCCGTACTGGTCGCAAATGGCATCGGGGTTAACCACATTGTATTTGGATTTTGACATTTTCTCAACCTCACGACCTACAAAAAACTTCCCGTCTTCCATTTCAAATGTAGCCTCGGCAAAATGCGGTTGCCATTGCTTTAGCCCTTCAATATCCAACTCATTTTGCGCTGAAACCAACGACACATCTACGTGTACAGGAATCACCTTTTGGTCTTTACATAGCCCTTTGGACAAGTACGTTTCCGTGTCGGAAACGCGGTAAACAAACGCGCTCTCCCCTAAAATCATTCCCTGGTTGATAAGCTTTTTGGCAAAATTTGCTAAAGGAACCAAACCAAAATCATACAAGAAATACTGCCAAAAACGGGAATACAGCAAGTGACCAGTGGCATGCTCACTTCCTCCCAAATACAAATCCACTTCTTTCCAATAGTCCAACGCTTCTTTGCTGGCAAACGCAGCTGTGTTGTGCGCATCCATGTAGCGGTTAAAATACCATGAGCTTCCTGCCCAACCTGGCATCGTATTTTTCTCTAACGGGAAAACGGTTTTATGGTCAATATTTTCATTTGAAACCACTTTGTTTTGTACGGTGTCCCATGCCCATTCCGTAGCATTTCCAAGTGGCGGTGCTCCATCGGCGGTGGGCAGATATTTAGACACTTCGGGCAACGCTAATGGCAAGCAATCGTCGGGAATAAGGTGGGGTTGTCCATCTACATAATACACCGGAATGGGTTCGCCCCAGTACCGCTGACGGCTAAATACCGCATCGCGCAAGCGATAGGTGGTTGCACCTTCGCCCATACCCCTTTCAGTAAGCTGTTCGATTACTTTTTGTGTAGCCTCAGCATACGAAAGTCCGTCAAGAAAATCTGAATTCGCAATAACCGTATTCTCTTTGTCAGAAAATGCTGCTTCGGAAATATCTACATCTTTAAAAATATTTTTGATAGGCAAGCCAAAATGTGTGGCAAAATCAAAATCCCGCTGATCGCCACAAGGCACTGCCATCACCGCGCCCGTTCCATACCCTGCCAACACATAATCGCCAATCCAAATGGGCACTCTTTCGTTGGTAATGGGATGTAGCGCATAGGCTCCCGTAAACACCCCGCTGATGCGGTCAACCTCACTCATACGCTCGCGTTCGCTGCGTTGTGCTGTTTGAGCAACATACGCTTCAACCTCCGCTTTTTGTTCGGGGGTAGTCAGGTCTTTTACCCACTCGTGTTCTGGCGCAAGAGTCAAAAACGTAACGCCAAAAAGGGTGTCGGGTCGTGTGGTGAAAACTTCAATTTGACGGTCGCTATTTTCAATCTTGAATCGGACGCTCGCCCCCACAGATTTGCCAATCCAATTGCGCTGCATCTCTTTTAGAGGTTCGGGCCAATCAATGTCGTGTAATCCCTCTAGAAGCCTGTCGGCATATGCGGAAATTCGCATACTCCATTGCTTCATTTTTTTGCGTTCTACAGGGTGCCCGCCACGCTCCGAAACCCCTTGCACTACCTCATCGTTAGCCAAAACCGTTCCCAAAGCAGGACACCAGTTCACTTCTGTCTCTGCCAAATACGTCAGGCGAAAATGCAGTAAAAATTTTTGCTTCTCGGCTTTAGTCATTTGCTGCCAGTCAGCAGCAGAAATAACAGGTGTAGCATCATCACAAACAGCTTCCAAATCTTGTGTGCCAAATTGTTCCAAATGCACAATTAGTGTTTCAATATGACGTGCCTTGTTTTGTTTTTTATCGTACCAGGCATCAAACAACAGCGAAAAAATCCATTGCGTCCAGCGGTAATAGGAAGGGTCAGAAGTGCGCACTTCCCTAGACCAATCAAACGAAAAGCCCATACGGTCTAACTGTTCGCGATAGCGGTTGATATTCGTTTCGGTAGTAATGGCAGGATGCTGCCCAGTTTGGATGGCATATTGCTCGGCGGGAAGCCCAAAGGAATCGTACCCTTGAGGGTGCAACACATTAAACCCCTTATGACGCTTGTAGCGCGAAACAATATCACTAGCAATATAGCCTAGTGGATGCCCCACGTGCAACCCCGCCCCCGACGGATAAGGAAACATATCCAATACATAAAACTTGGGTTTATCGGAGGGTTGTGCCACCTTATAGGTTTGTTGTTCCGCCCAATAGCGTTGCCATTTTGGTTCGATGTCTTGAAAAGGATATCCCATACGTGCAATAAAGCCACAAAAATAACACTTTAACTTGGTGCATATGATATTGTTGCCTGTTTGTTCAATCATATTTTCTATTTTTATGGCTTAGAACAACTATGTCTGCAACCCGCATCTACAAACGCCGTCTTTTTGCTTCGTACCTCTCTGTTGTGAGCAGTACCACCTTGGTATTGTTTGTGTTGAGCGTATTGGGATTTGTGCTGCTTAACAGTCAATCCATCGCCAATTATTTTAAAGAGCAGGTTACCATGACCGTTTTTTTGGAAGATGAAACCAAAGAAATGGAGCGTGAACAGTTGATGACTACCTTACGACTAGCGTCTTTTACCAAAGCGGTACGCTATGTTTCCAAAGAAACAGCAGCCACAGAACACAGTGCTACTATTGGCGAAGATTTTATGGATTTTCTGGGGTATAACCCCTTACAAGATGCCCTTGATATTGGGTTAAAAGCCGATTTTGTTACCACCCAAGTTTTGGATAGTTTGAGCGACGTCATGGAGCAAAAACCCTTTATCTCGGAAGTGCTCTACGACCGTCCGCTGATTGTGCTGCTCAACGAAAACATCAACCGATTTGGATTTTGGCTATTGGTATGCAGCGGTATTTTTGTGGGCATTGCGCTGCTGCTTATTAATCACTCCATAAAATTATCCATTTACAGCAAACGGCTTGTCATTCAAACCATGCTGCTAGTTGGTGCAAAAAAAGGATTTATTCGTCGCCCGTTTGTGTGGCGCTATATGGGATTGGGTGCATTGAGTGCGGTGCTTGCCTTGGCAGGCTTAGCCGGAGTACTGAATTTTTTAGCCCGATTTGTCCCGCAAATTCAATGGTGGGAAAACCAACAATCGTTATTGATTTTAGTTGGTACTGTTTTGGGATGCGCAGTGCTGATTTGTGGCATGAGTGCTTACTTTGCCACACGAAAACACCTTCGTTTAACCTATGATATTATATATTGACATGAAAGCCCATAATGGGCATTTAACAGCCAAACATTAGTGTCAACTGATAGGATTAAATGTTGATTATCAAAGAATTGTAAATTTTTAAATAAATGAAAACTGAAAAAGAATTTTTATTTGGCAAACGCGCCTACCGCATAATGGGTGTCGGTGCTGCGCTAATTGTCCTTGGCTTTGTCCTAATGACAGGCGGTGGAAGTGATGAGCCTAACGTGTTTAATCCCGAGATTTTTAGTCCGTTACGCATACGTGTTGCGCCCACGTTGGTCTTGGCAGGGTTTGCCGTATTGGTTGTTGCTATTCTTTCTACAAAGAAAAAATAATGGGCTTTTGGGAAGCACTTTTATTGGGAATTGTTCAAGGGTTAACAGAATTTTTACCCGTTTCCTCTAGCGGCCATTTGGCACTTTTTACCGAAATTTTGGGTGCTGACAGACTGCCCGAAGAAAACCTTCTCTTTACCATTTTGGTGCATGCCGCAACGGCTTTAGCAACCCTAATTGTGTTTCGGAAAGATATTGCAGTAATTATATCGGGGGTTTTTCAAAAAGAGGATACCCACGCACGGCATTTTGTAGGAAAAATTGTTGTTTCGATGCTACCGGCGGTGGTTGTGGGATTGTTTTTTGAAGAAGAAATTACAGCACTTTTTGGATCAAACGTAGCACTTGTGGGTGCCATGCTTTGTCTTACAGCACTGCTCTTGTTTTTCACCGATCGTGCAACTGAAAAACAATACCCCATCTCCTACAAGATTGCTTTGATTATTGGACTGGCGCAAGCCGTTGCCATATTGCCTGGAATTTCTAGAAGTGGGGCTACCATAGCCACAGCATTGCTCATTGGAGCAGCACGCCCCGAAGCCGCACGATTTTCATTTTTGATGGTCATCCCTCTGATTTTGGGAAGTATGGCAAAAACACTTCTAGATAATGGCACTGCCACTTTTGCCTCTGTTGATACATTGCCAATGGCAGTAGGGTTTGTGACAGCCTTGGTTTCTGGAGTCCTCGCTTGCACCTGGATGATTGCACTAGTCAAACGAAGTAAGCTCATCTATTTTGCGGTGTATTGCGCCGTTGTGGGGAGTATCGCATTGGTAGTTTCATGGAGTTAACATATACCAAAGAAGCTTTTTTAGCGGGGCAGTTCCTGCTTATTGACAAACCCTTGGAATGGACCTCGTTTCAGGTGGTAAATAAAATCAGGTGGGCGATTCGAAAAACCTATGGCATCAAAAAAATTAAAGTTGGACATGCCGGCACGCTAGATCCCCTTGCCACAGGGCTAATGCTGATTTGCACCGGAAAAATGACCAAACAAATTGAACAGTTTATGGGTATGGACAAAGCCTATACGGGCACTCTGCAATTGGGTGCTACCACCCCTTCTTACGATTTGGAAACTGAGGTAAGCGAAAGGAAGCCTATTCATCATATTTCTGAGGATATGTTGGAGCGTACACGCACACAATTTTTGGGGAATATCCAACAAAAACCACCTTTACATTCTGCCATAAAAAAAGACGGAAAACGGCTTTATACCTTAGCAAGAGCCGGCGAAACCACCGAAATTCCCACAAGAGAAATCACCATTTCTGCATTTGACTTGACAGAAATCAGCTTACCAAATATTGCCTTTTCAGTATCGTGTAGCAAAGGCACCTATATTCGGTCGTTGGCACACGATTTTGGGCAAGCCCTTGGGTGTGGCGCACACCTAACGTCCTTGTGCCGAACAGCCATTGGCAACTACTCGCTTTCCGACAGTTTGACACTTGATGATTTTTTGAATACTTTAGAGCAAAACGCATAATCATGGAACCTTTTCGCTGCGATTGGTGTTTGGCAAACCCGACTTATATTGCGTATCACGACAACGAATGGGGCGTTCCCATTTATGACGACCACAAACTTTTTGAAGCCTTGCTTCTGGAAACCTTTCAGGCGGGACTGTCGTGGTGGGCGATCCTAAAAAAGCGTGAGCACTTCCGGGAAGCCTTTCACGATTTTGATGTAAAACAAGTAGCACGAATGACGAATTACGATGTTGATATCCTCCTACAGAACAAAGGCATTATTCGAAATCGTGGAAAAATTAGGGGAGCCATTGCAAATGCACGAGCGTTTATCGAAATCCAAAAAACAGTGGGAAGTTTTAGTGATTTTATGTGGTCGTATACCAACGGAGTTCCTATCCAAAATCAATTTGAGCAAACCCGTGAGCTACCCCAAACCACCGCTTTGGCGGAGCTAATGAGCAACGACCTAAAAAAACGCGGTTTTAAATATATTGGAAAAATTACAATGTATGCGCACATGCAAGCTGTGGGCATGGTCAATGACCATCTGGTAGATTGTTTCCGGCATAAGGAAGTGGCTGCGCTTAGCCCAAATAACTAAGAAATTCTTTGCGCGAAATTGGAGCAGCACCCATACTTACCAAATGTGCCGTAGGCACTTGACAATCAATAAGTTTATAATTGTTTTTTTTGAGTTCTCGGGTAAGGTAAATCAATGCTAACTTACTGGAATTGCTGGCTTTTGAAAACATACTTTCACCACAAAATACTTGCCCAATGTCTATGCCATACAGCCCACCTACAAGCTCGGAACCATCCCAAACCTCTACCGAATGGGCGTGCCCTTGCTCATGAAGGACTTCGTACACTTCCATCAATCCTGGGGTAATCCAAGTGCCAGTTTGTCCAAATCGCTTTACGCCAGCACACGCTTTTACTACCTCGTTAAAGGCTTTGTTAAACGTGATTTCATAGGGGTGTTTTCGTAAAAAAGTGCGCATACTTTTTGAGATGCGAAGTTGATCGGGGAAAAGAACCATTCTGGGATCGGGACTCCACCAAATCAAAAACTCATCTTGTTCAAACCACGGAAATATGCCTTTTTGATATGCCAATAAAACCCTTTCGGGGCGCAAATCGCCACCTACAGCAACAATACCCTCTTTAGTGGCCAAATGAGGCGAAGGAAAACGCAATTCTTCCGATAAGTGATACATGCTTTTTAGAAAGGCAGGTCGTCCGGTGCTTCTTCAGTAGGTGCATCGGGCATGGTTTCAAAAGGCGGTGTAGCAGGCGGGGGCGGAGGCGTTGCCTCTACCGCATCAATGCGCCAACCTTGAATGGAATTAAAGTATTTGATTTCACCTTGCGGATTTTGCCACTCTCGTCCACGAAGGTTGATACCCACTTTTACACGTTGCCCTACGCTAAATGCATTGAGCAAGCTACATTTGTCTTGTACAAATTCTACGAGGATGTGTTGTGGGTATTGCTCCTCGGTGGTAATCACCAGTTCGCGTTTTTGAAATCCATTAGACCCGTATTCTTTTGTCTCGTCAATTTGCTTAATTTTTCCTGTAATTTCCATGCGGTGGTTAATGTTGTTCTTACAAAGTTACTCAATTTGTGGGATAATTAAAGATAGAAAATACACTATATTCGTACACATGAGACTCGATTTCTCCACACCAAACCAACGGTACCTCCGCATTGCCGGATTTGTTTTGGCTATAGGCTTTGTGGGTATCATCCTTTGGAATACAAATACACTCATTCAACGTATTCAACAGGACGAACGCCAACAAATGGAGCTTTGGGCAACGGCACAACAAAAACTTGCGTCGAGTGATGACCTCAATCAACCTATTGACCCATTAACCTTTCAGGTGCTTACCAGCGAAAATACCATTCCCATGATTGTTGTGGACAGCAATAACAAGCTGTTGTTTTCCAACAATATAAACCAAAGAAAATTTGCCCGCGACTCCATCAGCTATGTGCAAGAGCTCATTGCTGAATTCGAAGCCGATCACACCCCGATTGAAATCATATACAACGATAGCTTGTACCAAAAAATGTATTATGGCAATTCTAGGTTAATTCGGCAATTGCGTTACTACCCTATCGGCTTTTTTCTCATTCTTGTTTTTTTGGGGGGATTGGTCGTAGCCTATTTTAAGAGCAGCCAGCAAGTGGTTGAAAACAAGCTTTGGACAGGTATGGCAAAAGAAACGGCACATCAATTGGGAACACCCATTTCTTCTTTGTTGGGTTGGATGACTGTATTGGAAGAGGATGTAAATCCAGAAATGTTAAAACAAATCAAAAGCGACATCAAACGTTTGGAGACCATAAGTGCGCGGTTTTCAAAAATTGGCTCGTTGCCGCAAAGAGAAAACACCTCACTTAGTGCCGTAGTGTATGACCTTACGGATTATATGCAAATTCGGATGCCCAAACAAATCGTACTTCAAGTGCAAGAAAGCGGTCATGAACAACATGTTGGGCTAAACAAAGAACTCATGGCGTGGGTATTGGAAAATCTCATCAAAAACAGCATCGATGCTACACGTGGTAAAGGGACTGTAACGATTGAAATGAGTTGGGGTAAAACGGCAACCATTTTGGTTCGAGATACGGGTAGTGGTATTCCGAAAAAGCTGCAAAGTACCATTTTCGCAGCAGGAGTAACTACAAAAAAACGAGGGTGGGGACTTGGATTATCACTAGCAAAACGTGTAGTGGAACAATATCACAAAGGAAAAATACGACTCGTAGAAAGCTCCGAAAACGGAACTATTTTTGAAATCCAATTGCCGCTTACTGAAACGCCTGACTGATGTTATCGGTTAGGGCTTGCATCTCTTCCCTGGTTGGAGAAACCTTTTTTTGAAACGTGGCATCTGCCATGTCATTAAGCGGAATGAGATGCACGTGTACGTGAGGTACTTCCAGACCAATCACTGTTAACCCAACGCGTTTACAAGGAACAACCTGTCGAACAGCAGCAGCCACTCTGCGGCTAAATTGCAGCAACGCCATGTAAGATTCCTCATCTAAATCAAACAACTTATCCACTTCTTTTTTGGGCACACATAGTGTATGCCCAAAAGCATTAGGGTTGCTATCTAAAAAGGCAATATGCAGTTCGTCTTCCG
The DNA here is from genome assembly GCA_964609755.1 of uncultured Flavobacteriaceae bacterium. Classification (GTDB taxonomy): domain Bacteria; phylum Bacteroidota; class Bacteroidia; order Flavobacteriales; family Flavobacteriaceae; genus UBA7446. Next base: position 9,078 of record CAZSSZ010000014.1, read on the forward strand.
CAACAATATATGCAGGAAGTTCGCGGGCAATAATTCGGCTAAAAATAGACGGCATTAGCGTTCGATAGCTAGGATTTCGAATTTCAGGGTACCGTTGGGTACGGTAACTTCGGCAATTTCGCCCACGGTTTTGCCCAACAAGCCTTTTCCTATAGGAGAATTTACCGAAATTTTGCCCGATTTTAGATCGGCTTCGCTTTCGGCAACCAGAGTGTAATTCATCTCCATATTGTTCGCTTGGTTTTTGATGCGCACTTTTGAGAGCACCAACACCTTTGAAACGTCCAACTGGGATTCGTCAATCAAACGCGCTGTAGAGAGGGTTTCCTCCATTTTGGCGATTTTCATCTCGAGGAGTCCTTGCGCCTCTTTTGCGGCATCATACTCAGCGTTTTCGCTCAAATCGCCCTTGTCGCGCGCCTCTGCAATTGCCTGTGACGCACGCGGACGCTCCACATCTTTTAGATGATTCAGTTCTTCCCGTAATTTCTTTAGCCCTTCAGCTGTATAATATGAAACTGTACTCATTGGGGTATAGTTAAAAAAATCCCTTACTTTTAAGGGATGACTGCAAATATACAATTTTCATTTTTCTTGCGTTGTATCCATATGAAATACAAAGCGATACTTGCTTTTTTACTGTTGGCAGGCTGTACCAAAAACAGCGTAGAACGCAATCCGTATTTGTACGAAACCCGCTTTGACCAAAGTATAAATTTGGCGTTGCCCGCTTTTGATAATTTAAACTATCAAGGAGGAAGTATATTTTGGCCAAACGGCGGTATTAAGGGTCTGCTACTTTTTAACCTGGCAGGAAACATTATGGCATGGGAAGCCAGCTGCCCCAATCATGCGCCTAGTAATTGTTCTACTGTACAAATTAACGGCGTTACAGCATCATGCTCTTGTGAAGAGTACAAATATAGCTTGGCTACAGGACAGCCTCTTACGGAAGGAGCCACCTATAGCCTACTCTTTTATCGCGTGCAGCAAAACGGTACTGCGGTGCGGATTTATAATTAAAATTTAAGCGTTAACCCCGCCAAAAAGTGACGCCCCGCTTGGGGGTAATAGCCAACACCTTCAATAGTGGTCACAATGCCTGGTGCACTCCAATTGTCATCGTATGTATAGAAGTATCCATTTGAACTAAATACCTCATTAAAGATATTATAGACATGTATGTTTACATCCAAACGGGGTGCCTTTGGCTTGTTTAACACAACCGCCTGAAACAAAATATCTTGCACGGAATAGCTGCTCAGTTTGGACAATTCTGCGTTGATATTGCCCATGTATTGCTCGCCAACATATTTACTAGCAAGTGAAATCGACCACGTCTCGCGAGTATACGTAAGCTGGTCTGCAGCAACAAGTGCAGGAGAATAGGACAAATGTGTATCGCCTAGAGAAACCAATTTCCCGTCGCGTTCAAAATATTTGTCCTTGTTTCGGTTTTTGCTCCACGAGACGTTGGCTTGCCAATTCCAGTGAGGCGCAAACGCCCAACCACCCTCAATTTCAAGTCCTTGTCGGAAACTATCGCCAGAGTTTTCACGAATGGGCGCACCCACATTATCAATAGCACCAGTAAGCACCAATTGGTTTTTGTAGCCCATATAATACAGGTTTACATTCAAAAAGGCGTCGTTGGTTTTCCATCGCCATCCCAATTCAAAATCGTTAAGCTCCTCCGGGACAGGGTTGCCATTTTCGAAATCGGTGCGGTTAGGTTCTTTGTGTGCCTTGGCATAAGACGCATAAAACTGATGTGTTGCATTGGGTCTGTATACCACCCCCGCCTTAGGATTAAAAAAGGTGTTTGCATCGTTCACCGAAAATGGTTTTGGGCCTGCAATTTCACCCGAGGCAGTGTAGTCGATCCAACGAAGTTGCGCATCGGCATAAAGGTTCCATTGATCAGAAAGTGCCACATTCCACTTCGCAAAAATATTACCGTCTTTCTTTTTACCTGTATTCTCATAAAAGCGATGTTTGGGGTTTACGTTTGCCCGGTTTGCCCAAACCAGCGACCCAAAGTGCAAGCCCTCATAGCTGCTAAAATAGGCACCGGCATGAAGCTCGTGTTTTCCTTTTTGGTGGTGAAATAACAGGTTTGCCACATAAAAGTCGTTGTCCAACCATTTGCGCACCACATTTTCGGTTTGTGTAACGGGCTGACCATTGATGCTTAATGGAGGAAGTTTTAGGTAGTCGTATGAGGTGTCATTTCCAAAAGTTACGTTCTGAACATTCCACAAATCGTAAAATTCCTCGTAATAGCCTTGTCCGTGGGTATAATTTAGCCCTAGCGAAATACGTGAAGCATTACTCAAGCGATGCTCAATATGAAACTGCGTGTGGTCTTGCCGGTAATTGTCCACTTGGTTATCGTAATAGCCTTGCAGATTTCCGTTGTCGTCATATTGAACTCCCGCAGGATTATACGTTCTGTCGGTTGCCAAAGTAGCAGGGTCAATTCCATACCACGCTTGGTAGGTGCGTTCGTGTCCGCCAAAAGTCAATGCCTTAATTTTGGTGTTGGCAGAAGTATAGGTTCCTTGTAAAAAATAGCCTTTTAAATCTGATGAAGCACGATCAATATAGCCGTCAGAAGTGATGTTTGATAAACGTCCGCTAAACTCAAAACCACTATCGGAAATTCCCGTAGAAAACTTAATGGTATTTTTAAGGGTATTAAAACTCCCCACACTCGAGGCAAATTGCGCATAAGCATATTGGGAGGCGTTGTCGGTACTTACGTTTACACTTGCGCCAAAGGCGGCAGCGCCGTTAGTGGAAGTTCCCACACCACGCTGTACTTGCAAGTCTTCTACCGAAGAAGCAAAATCAGAGAGGTTAACCCAGAACGTACCATGCGATTCGGCATCGTTAAGGGCAATCCCGTTTAGGGTCACATTTACCCGGGTGGCATCGCTACCACGAACCCGAATTCCGGTGTAGCCTACACCAGCACCGGCATCACTTGTGGTCACCACACTTGGTAAAAATCGCAACAATACCGGAAGGTCTTTTCCTACGTTTTGTTTGGTAAGCTCCTCTTTGGAGATGTTGGTAAACGCCATAGGCGTGTTTTCGGTTGCCCTGAGGGCACTAACCGTAACCGATGCTAAAGCTACGGGGTTAACAGTCAATGTATCTATGTCAGATTGGGCTTGCTGCGCCATCAGGCTGCCGGCAAGCAATAGTGCAATAATGGTTTTCATTTGCGTAAAGGCAAATAAAGGGGTATTATTTACAATGGATTTTAGTTAAACAATTCCTTGGCAGCATTACCTGCCCAGGTTCAATGGGTATAATCTCAGCTGTTAGGCACCCCTAGAGACGAGGCAAAGATACATGATTTACACTGATTGATGCATGGGGCGCAACAAATCATTTACTGTTTTTACAGGGTTGAATGTACGGACGGGAACTTCCACAAAAACGGTATTCCAGTCTGCCATAGCACCATTCCATAGTCCGGGACGCTCTAGTGCCTTAATTTCGACATCCCCCAACGATTTTTCTGCTATAAAATAGGTGTCGTAATCCACAAATTTCGTGAGGTCGTATTTGTTTCCCTTATGATCATATACCGCACAGACAATGTCCACTGGATTAAAATGTGTACCCTTTTTAAATAAGGCTTTTTGGTGTGTGTCTTCTGTATTTACCTGTGCGCTTTCAACAATTTGGAGGCTGATATCATCGCCTTTTGTAACCCAAAAAGGGCCTCCGCCGGGCTCGCCCTCGTTTTTTACCATCCCACAAACACGCAGTGGGCGTGCAAGTTTTTGCTTAAGAAAGCGTACCAAATCGTCACCATGCAGGGTTTCAGGAATAGACACATGAAGCTTTTCTTGAACAAAAGATTTTACCTCAATAAGGTCAATACCATCTTCCTGCTCAAGGGCACTACTGTACTGAAACAACTGATTCTGCAGGGAAATTAATACTCCAGCCAGCATCTTTTTGTAACGCGCAGTATGTGTATGATACTTGTCAATGGAAATGTTATCGATGTTCGACAGGAAAAAAATATCGTCCTGAAGGGCGTTTAGGTTACCAATAAGCGCACCGTGACCACCAGCACGAAAAACGAGTTTTCCATCTTTGTCACGGAGCAGCGTTCCGTCGCTGCGCAAGGCTACCGTATCGGTACTTGTTTCTTGATGAGAGTAGCTAATGTTGGTTTTTACAGCATTCCCAGCCAAGAGGTTTACCATAGGGGAGAGGTGTTGCTCAAATATGGATGTGGCAGATGGTGGAATGGTAAAATGGATGTTCATAACACCCTTATTTACCGCAAAGGCTTTGGACAACAACAATTGTTCCTCTGCTGCAGTCCGAATGGTGTTTCCATAATTATGAAAAGGCACCAATGCTTTGGGGAATTTGCCAAATTTTTCTACCACATAGGCGATAAAACGAAATCTGTAATCTTTCTCAAAGGTGCCGTTCTGGGCATCCGATATGGCTTTTCGCACGTGTTTATAGAACGGAAACTTTTCAATCCCTCCCAAAAAAACCGCGAGCTTATATGTTTTTTCTCTGTTTAAATAACTGCGGAGCGTTTCTTTTTCGGGGTTGTATTTATCAAGGAAATAGTGAAGAAATTTAAACATTCGTGTTGCTAATCCCGAGGCAGGAATAACTCTTGAAATTGAAAAATGTTCTTTATTCTTTTCAAAAAGCGACGCGTAAGTGTCAATTTCCTTTTCCGAGAAGGCAAAAATTCCATCGCCAACTGTTGCTGGACGGTCTAGTTTGATGTAATTTGAGCCGTTTTGCAACAAGGTGAGTTGCATCTGTGCATCTTCTTCAGCGATACCAATTTTTTTTAGAACCTCCTTATCGTGTTGTGAAAACCTGTAGCTCATAAAAGTTGAGATAAATGCCCAACGGCTTGTTTTAGTCTTGTTTCTGTTGTTCCACTCAAGCTTACGAAGGTAAGGTTTCTTTGCGTTAGTGCCGATTTAAAGCGCGCAAACATTTCCTCGCGCTGATGGGGCCTATCGCGCAACAGGTCTTTTTCCCAAGGCACATCTATATCCGTTAAAAAATAAATATCGTACTGATTTTTATCATTTGCCTGCACGATGCGTTCGTCACACCAGCCCTCAAAATAGGCTTCGGAATACACTTGTGTGGACAGTAAAGTAGTGTCACAAAACAGGAGTTTATTCGCTTGTTGTGCTGCCTCATTTTCCAGCTTCATTTGCCCCAATGCAATGGGAAATATATCCTCAGGCGCACAAATTTGAGCTGTTTTATGCCATTTTTCTTCAAGATATTCACGGGCAAACTCGCGTACCCAAAGGGTATTGTAGTGCGCAGCCAAGGCTTTTGCCAAAGTGGTTTTCCCTGTAGATTCAGGGCCAAACAAGGCTATTTTTAGGCAATTGGTTGGGTCTTGTGTAAGATTTTTTTCCATGCAAAATATCCGTAAATGGCAATAATCGTAAAAATAAGGTATTGAAAACTTGTAAAGGTCAGCCCTTTGTAAAAATAAAGTGGAACAGATATGATGTCCCCAACAATCCAAAAGAGCCAATGCTCCATTTTTCGCTTCGCCATGAGCCACATTCCGACAAAAAATATGCTCGTAGTAACGGTATCTATATACGCCGTCCACGACGTCCATTTCTCGGCAGAGTGATATACCAAAAACACAAACACTAGCGTAGCGAAAAAAATCAAAACAGACGTCTTTTTTTCTTTTGCCGTAGTACTGCTGATTGGGGTTGTATTTGCATGGGTTTTTCGTGTCCAAATGTACCAACCGTAAATGCTCATGATAAAGTAATAAGCGTTGATGAGCATATCGCCTAAAAGCACCCATTTCCAGAGTAAGTAGACAAAAATTGCGGTTGAAATTAATCCCGTTGGGAACACACAAATATGATTTTTCTTGGCATACCAAACACTTAAAAACCCAAAGATTACCCCAATAATTTCAAGGGTAACGTCTGCAGTTTGATAGGTAGCATATTGCCCAAAAAGAAACTCAAAAAAACGGCTCATAATCGCTGCGGTTAGACTTAACCACTTTCATGTTTAGAATAATATGCTCGGTGTTTTCAAAGGCTTTTTTAGTGGCGTCGGTGACAAGTGCCATAACAGTAGAAAATTCGCCATACACTTGGGTGCTGAGCGGCGTTTCGTTTAGCGTACAACCCGAGGCACGTAGGGCTTTGATAAAATCAATAATTGGGGGTTCAAAATCGTCTTGTAGGGGAGTGAGTGTGAGTTCTACAGAAATTTCCATTTTTATTCTGTTTTAATGGCTAGGGCGCATGAATAATCCTGCCAAAAATACAGCCAATTTTTTAACACTACCGTCTTGCCTTCAAAAGCAACCGCTGCTAACGGATTTTCAGTGTCCATTTGTGAAGTGCGAATAGCATCTAGAAAACTGATGCCTTTTTTTCCGAAAGCTTTGTACGCTGCTTCTTTGATGCACCACTGTGAAGTACGAAATCGATCGGTTGCCTTCTCAGTCATCTCAGAGGGGTGCAAAAATTTTGATGCAATGCGATGCACTTTGGGTCGTTCCCATTCAATATCCACACCCAAAGGGCTATCGCCAACGGCAACTGCCGAAAATTGATGGGAATGCGAAATTGAAATGTACTTTCCATCTGCCAAATGAGGTTTGCCAAAGCTGTCATACGAAAGAGCGTTTGGAGTGTATCCCGCTATTTTAAGCAACTGCCGTACGCTTAAAAATCCACACCGATGAACCGCCGACTTCATTTGCCCTAACCTATTCATACACAATTCGGTAAGTTGAACACCCTCACGAAGTGTAGCTTCATCTTCTGTGATGTGCCAAACAAATAAGTGGGTATTATGTGGCGCAACATATTTTTTGTAAATGGGCATGGAATACCGTAATTTTGCGTGCAAATTGCTAGAAATCAAATATACAACTATGGCTACGAAAACTACTACTTACGTTCCCTACAAGGTAAAAGATATCACACTTGCTGATTGGGGACGTAAAGAAATTGAACTTGCCGAGGCAGAAATGCCTGGTCTTATGGCGCTTCGTGAAGAATACGCCCAAGAGCAACCGCTTAAAGGTGCGCGTATTGCGGGCTGCCTCCACATGACCATTCAAACGGCAGTGCTTATTGAAACGCTTACCGCACTGGGCGCGGAAGTAACGTGGAGTTCGTGTAACATTTTTTCCACCCAAGATCATGCTGCGGCGGCTATTGCTGCGGCGGGGATCCCCGTGTATGCATGGAAAGGCATGAACGAAGAAGAATTTAACTGGTGTATTGAACAGACGATATTCTTTGGCGAAGACCGCAAACCGCTAAATATGATTTTGGACGACGGTGGCGACCTTACCAATATGATTCTTGATGAATTTCCTGAGCTTGCTGCAGGTATCAAAGGGCTTTCTGAAGAAACCACAACAGGTGTTCATCGTCTTTATGAACGCGTACAAAACGGAACACTACCGTTACCCGCCATTAACGTTAACGACTCGGTAACTAAATCCAAGTTTGACAACAAATACGGCTGTAAAGAATCGGCTGTTGATGCGGTACGCAGAGCTACCGATATCATGCTTGCTGGAAAGCGCGTAGTTGTTGCGGGGTATGGCGATGTGGGCAAAGGTACTGTAGCCTCTTTCCAAGGGGCAGGTGCCATTGTAACCGTTACCGAAATTGACCCGATTTGTGCACTGCAAGCCGCTATGGACGGCTATGAAGTAAAGAAATTAGACACCGTGATTGGCAATGCCGATATTATTGTTACCGCCACAGGAAACAAAGACATTGTTGCCGAGCGTCACTTCCGTGCCATGAAAGACAAAGCCATTGTGTGTAACATTGGACACTTTGATAACGAAATTGACATGGCGTGGCTAAATGGGGCCTACGGCGACAGCAAAGTAGAAATTAAGCCGCAAGTGGATAAATACACGGTTGAGGGCAAAGACATTATTGTACTTGCCGAAGGACGCTTGGTGAATTTGGGTTGTGCCACAGGGCATCCAAGTTTTGTGATGAGTAACTCGTTTACGAACCAAACACTGGCGCAAATTGAGCTTTGGAAGCACGCCGACCGCTACGAAAACAAGGTGTATATGCTGCCCAAACATTTGGACGAAAAAGTAGCCCGTTTGCACCTAGACAAACTCGGTGTGGAATTGGAAGAACTCGACCAAGACCAAGCGGATTATATCAGCGTACCCGTAGCCGGACCCTACAAACCGGAATACTACCGCTACTAAAATTCCATTTTAGAACTGTACCAAAACCCGAGGCGATTGCCTCGGGTTTTTTGTTACACACGGAATAGTCTTAAAATTGATTTTGTACATTTGAATGACAATACAAAAAGATGCCTACTCTTTTTTACGCTTTTGGAATGCGTTTCTTTTTTTACTCCAACGAACATGAGCCCATACATGTTCATGTGAGAAACGCTGACGGAGAAGCAAAATTTAGTGTAAAGGCATTGCGTTGTATCGAGAATAAAGGACTTAAAAACAAAGATGTAAAACTTGCTAGGGCACTAATTAAAGAAAATAAAGAATTGATTATTAACGCATGGCACACCCACTTCTCTAAATAAAAAATATGACTATAGCCCGCATTTGGTTTGACCGCGAACATATTTTCCTTAAAACTACAGAAGGAGTTGAAAAATCTATGCCGTTAAAGTGGTTTCCCAAATTGGCGCAAGCTACCCCACAACAACGTGAAAAATATGAGCTATCCCCATTTGGTATTCACTGGGAAGCACTCGACGAAGACCTGAGTTTTGAGGGCTTTTTTGCTTTTCAAAAAGAAAATGTAAGCATATAAATAGGAAACAAAAAACCCCGATGCTGCGCATCGGGGTTTTGTTTTTTACTGTACCGCGGAAATTTACTGCTGTGGGTCTACAGAAACATACGAGCGGTTGTTTCTCTTTTTGGTAAAGCGCACCACACCGTCAACTTTGGCGTGTAGTGTATGGTCTTTACCTAAATATACGTTTTCACCGGGATGGTGGGCAGTACCACGCTGACGAACAATAATGTTCCCTGCCGTAGCAAGCTGTCCGCCAAAAATCTTTACGCCCAAGCGTTTCGACTCCGATTCTCTTCCGTTCTTCGAGCTACCAACTCCTTTTTTGTGTGCCATGGTGTTCTCTTTTTATTTTTTAGCTTCATGTGCCGCTACCAAGTCGGCTTTTTTCATCGATGAAATACCCTCAATTCCCGCGGCTTTTGCCATTTCTTTAAGCTCGGCTACGGTTTTTGAAGAAAAGTCTGTTGCCTTAGGTGCTTCCTTTTTAGGAGCTGCAGATTTTGCAGTATCCGCCTTTGGCGCAGCTGCTTTTTTGGCAGGTGCCTTTTTAGCAGTACCTACTCCTACCGACTCGATTACGATTTCGGTGAGCGACTGGCGATGACCATTCTTTACACGGTATCCCTTACGACGTTTCTTTTTAAATACAATTACTTTGTCATCTTTCAAATGACGAACCACTTTTGCTTCTACCGAAGCATTGGCTACAGCCG
>CAZSSZ010000015.1:0-18166 GCA_964609755.1 uncultured Flavobacteriaceae bacterium
GAGGAAGCAAGACGTATTCAACAAAAAAATCGCTAAAAAGCAGTTTGGTTACGATGATTTCTTGAGCCAACTCAAACAAGTACAACGTATGGGTTCCATGAAAGATTTGGTAGGGATGATTCCCGGAGCTAGTAAAGCCCTTAACGGGGCCGAAATTGACGAAGACGCCTTTAAAGGGGTAGAGGCACTGATTCAGTCCATGACACCAAAAGAACGTCAGCAGCCCAAGCTACTGGACTACAGCCGAAAAATGCGTATTGCCAAAGGGGCGGGTATGCAAATGGAAGATATCAACAAACTGGTAAAGCAGTTTGAGCAAATGAATAAAATGATGAAAATGATGCAAGGGGGCAAAGCTTCTAAGCTGATGCAAATGTTTGGAAAATGAGCACAATTTTAGACGGGAAAGCCACCTCAAATCAGATTAAAGAAGAACTCGCGCAAGAAGTAGCCGCGCTTAAAGCTGCTGGAAAACGCCCGCCGCATTTGGCAGCCGTTTTGGTTGGAAACGATGGCGCAAGCCTTACGTATGTAGGGAGTAAAGTACGCTCTTGTGAAAAAATCGGTTTTGCATCTACCCTTATTCATTTGGAAGATACCGTATCGCAAGTCGAACTTTTAGCTACAATAGAAAAGCTTAATAATGATGCCGAACTTGACGGCTTTATTGTGCAATTGCCTCTGCCCAAACATATTGATGAAGAGGTGGTTTTACATGCCATAAACCCCAACAAAGATGTGGACGGTTTTCATCCGACCAATTTTGGAAAAATGGCATTGGGCATGGAAACCTTTATTCCTGCAACGCCCTTTGGTATTATGGAATTGCTTCGCCGCTATAATTTAGATATCAGCGGAAAGCACGCGGTGGTTATTGGGCGTAGTCATATTGTGGGTCGTCCTATGAGTATTTTATTATCTGAAAAAGGCAACCCCGGCAACGCTACGGTAACGCTAACACATAGTAGAACGCAGCACCTTGCTGAAATTACCAAGTCTGCCGATATTGTGGTTTCGGCATTGGGTGTCCCTAATTTTGTTACTGCCGATATGGTAAAGCAAGACGCCATTATCATTGATGTGGGTATTACACGTGTTCCCGATGAAAACCACCCCAAGGGATATGTTATTGTTGGCGATGTTGCCTACGACGAAGTCAAAGAAAAGGCTAGCTTTATCACGCCTGTTCCGGGGGGTGTAGGACCCATGACCATTGCCATGCTATTGCAAAATACCATGTTGGCATATCAGCGCAATCAAGTATAATGAATCCCGAACTTCAAAAAGCCGTTGAATTGGGGCAGGCGCTTCCGCTCATGGAAGCCTTTTATACCATTCAGGGCGAGGGTTACCACAAAGGTAGTGCTGCATTTTTTGTGCGTATTGGCGGTTGTGATGTGGGTTGCCATTGGTGTGATGTAAAAGAAAGCTGGGATGCGAATCTTCATCCGCCAACCTATATTAATGACATTGTAACTCAGGCAAAAAAATATGCTGATACTGTGGTGGTTACAGGAGGAGAACCCCTAATGTGGAACATGCAACCACTTACAGAAGCATTTCATGCTGCGGGTATAAAAACGCATATCGAAACTTCTGGGGCATATCCGCTAACTGGAATTTGGGACTGGATATGTTTGTCGCCTAAAAAAAGAATGCTTCCCAAAAAAGAAATATACGCCCATGCCGATGAGTTGAAAGTTATTGTGTACAACAAAGACGATTTGCAATTTGCCGAAGATCAGGCGCAACATATTAGTGACTCCTGCAAATTGTATTTGCAACCCGAATGGAGTAGACGCGAAACGGCTATTCCATTGATAGTACATCACGTATTGGAAAATCCAAAGTGGTTGGCATCGTTGCAAACCCACAAATACCTAAAAATCCCATAGTGATTGACCCGGAAAAACTTCCCGAAAAAGCGGCGCAAATTGCACAAGAAAACACGAAGTATTTCAAAAAATTAAGGGCAAGAAAGCCCAAGCAGCTTGATGCCGTTATGGCAAATTTACACAAAGAAGTCTTTGAGCAAATAGATTGTTTGTCGTGTGCGAATTGCTGTAAAACGACTGGTCCGTTGTTTTTGCCATCGGATATTAAACGTATTAGTAAGCGTTTGAAAATGAAACCTGCCGATTTTGAAGCGACTTATCTCCGTGTTGATGAAGATAACGACCGTGTGTTGCAACAATTGCCGTGTCCCTTTTTGGGTGCTGACAATTATTGCAATATTTATGAAGACCGCCCCAAGGCGTGTCGAGAGTTTCCCCACACAGACCGACCTAAATTCCATCAAATTGCCAATATTACCCAAAAAAATGTAGCGGTTTGCCCCGCGGTGTTCACCATGGTGGAGCGTTTAAAAACGGAACTTCCCTTATAAAATTTCCCTAACTTAGGGCGTTAATTATTTTTTGTGCGCTTTACCTGGTTTATAGCTCGTAGAATTATCGGACAGCGTTCGCATCGTAGTAGCGTGTCGGGACCTATCATTACCATTGGCATTATTGCCATTGCGTTGGGCGTGATTACCATGCTTATTGCTTTGGGAACAGGAGTGGGGCTTAAAAATAAAATAGGGGATAAGGTAGCTGCATTTAGCGGGCACATTCGGGTAACGACCCTTGAAAACAGCCAACGCGTGGAAACCTTAAAACCTTTAGATGACGCGGATGAAATTCGTAAAGCTATAGCTGAGCAATCCAATATCACTTCTGTGCAGGCAGTGGCGTATGTTCCCGGTGTGATGCTTAATCAAAAGGGCTTTGACGGCATTGTTTTTAAGGGAATAGACGCCTCATTTAATCAAGATTTCTTTTCTTTTTTTGGGGTTACGGATAGTGTTGCGCCACTTCAAAAAAATGATATTTGGATTTCTTCAGAAATAGCCAAAAAACTATCGCTACAGCTTGGCGACCGTGTGCCCTTGTATTTTGCTTCGGAGGAGACGACTATGCCCAAACGCCGAACGTGTACCGTGGTTGGTGTTTTTAGTACAGGCTTTTCAGATTACGACCAAACCTATGTACTTGGGCATTTGGATATCGTGCGTTCGTTGTATGGTTGGGAGCAAAATCAAGTTGGGGCTTATGAGCTTTTTTTGAAGGATGACACCAAACTTGCTGAACAATCCGATACGCTTTACGATAGCATTGATGCCCTTGTTGATGTGCAGCATATAGAGGAGCAATTCCCTGAAATTTTTAATTGGATTCGGCTGTTTGGTACCAATATCTCATTGATTATCATCATTATGATTGTTGTGGGGGGTGTGAATATGATTACTGCATTGCTCGTTCTTATTTTAGAGCAAACGCAGCTTATTGGCATCACACGTATGTTGGGCGCACGAGTTCGCTCATTGCAACATCTTTTTCTCATTCAGGGGGCATACCTTATCGGTGTCGGGCTTTTTTGGGGAAACCTTATCGGCTTAGGATTGCTTTTTTTACAGCAAAAAACAGGGTTTATCACCCTTGACCCCAATACATATTATGTGGCAAAAGTTCCTGTTTATATGGATGTTACAACGGTGCTTTGGCTCAACGGACTCACGTTACTGATGTGTATGGTATTGCTGGTGCTTCCTTCATTTATTATTGCAAGAATCCCACCCACGCAAGCACTTAAAATCAATCCGTAGGCATTGGTTTCCTTTTAGGCATTGTCTACCTTTGCCACATGCAATATGTAAATAACATTCTTGAAACGATTGGCAATACTCCGCTGATTCGCTTAAATAAAATCACCGCTGAAATAGACGCTTTGGTATTGGCTAAAGTGGAATATTTTAACCCGGGAAGTTCGGTCAAAGACCGTATGGCACTAAAAATGGTGGAAGATGCCGAAGCTGACGGTCGTCTTAAACCTGGAGGTACCATTGTGGAGGGAACTTCTGGAAATACAGGAATGGGATTGGCACTAGCTGCCATAGTAAAAGGGTATAAACTTATTTGTGTTTCAACAGATAAGCAATCCAAAGAAAAATTTGATATTCTGCGTGCTGTGGGTGCCGAGGTCATCGTTTGCCCTACTAATGTTGCTCCCGATGATCCACGCTCGTACTATTCCACTTCAAAACGTATTGCCGAAGAAACGCCGAATGCTTGGTATGTGAATCAATACGACAATCCCTCAAATGCCGTAGCGCATTACGAGCAAACGGGACCAGAAATTTGGAAACAAACCGACGGTAAAATTACCCATTTTGTTGTGGGTGTAGGGACAGGAGGTACCATTTCGGGTGTTGCTAAATACCTTAAAGAGAAGAACCCTGATATTAAAATTTGGGGCATTGACACTTATGGTTCGGTGTTTAAAAAATACCATGAAACGGGCATTTTTGACGAGAAAGAAATTTACCCCTACATCACCGAGGGGATTGGCGAAGATATACTTCCCGAAAATGTGGATTTTGACCTTATAGATGCGTTTGAAAAAGTAACCGATAAAGACGCTGCGGTATACACCCGAAAGCTAGCCCGTGAAGAGGGTATTTTTGCAGGCAACTCTTGTGGCGCAGCTGTAAAGGGTGTATTGCAACTCAAACAACACTTTGGACCCGACGATGTGGTGGTAGTGCTCTTGCACGACTCTGGTAGTCGTTATGTTGGTAAAATGTACAACGACGACTGGATGAAAGAGAAGGGGTTTTTGTAGCATATTCTGTTTTATTTTGTGCTATAAATAACCTTCATTTAGTGTTTTTTTTTGATAATTCAGATTTCACTATTGTAGTTTCCAATCCATAAGTTTCACATAGATTTTCGATAAGTTTGAAATACCAGTTTGGTGAGTAGGGACTTAAAACTATTTTATCAATAAGCTTATTTAAATCTACCTTCAAATACTTACCTTGCTCAACTTCTTCTATTGACCAATCATAAATAAATCCATTCTCAAATTCAACTGTGTGGATTAATCTTAATTCCTCCTCGTAATGATATGCTTCGTGTTTATGAATGATTGGAAATATTGCATTTCCGAGTGGCATATCCTCTTTATTATAATCTAAGTATTTAACTTCACTTAAATCTATACTTTCTTCAGTTTCACTAAAGGACTCTATAATTGAGTTTACCCTAGAAATTAACATTATCCCTTTATTAAAGTCAGAATAAATTTTCCATAAAGCTGCTGATTCCGAATTGCTTTTATTCCAACAACACACTGTATGTATTGCTTTCCTTTTGCTTTGGGCATCAAAATATTTTTTTACATTCTCTATGACTTCTTCTTCACTCAACTGTTTAAAATTAGTGCTTAATAAATGTTGGGTTGAAAAATAATCATGCACCATTTTTTGGGTTGGCTTAGAAAGTGTTCCTTCAAAATGGTCTTCAAGTTTATCTAATCGGCAAAAAAAAAGGGACTCTCTTTGGAGTATTGATACAAACTTTGTCAAGTCTATGTACTTTACAATCTGATAGTTTTTTGTTGGATTATAAACAGGGCTTGAATGGCTATTTGGGTCTACTATTGGCATTTATTTAGTTTAATAGGTTAAATCTTTAAATTTAATTTTTCTTTTCCATCAAGCTATATTGATTTTTGGAAATAAACAATTATGAACTAGAAAATGTTTTTTTCGATTTACTCTTCTGTCTCAGTGTTGCATTTTTAAATACTCTTTACGGGTTAATTTACTTTCAAGCTTATTAATAACGGAAGTTTCAATTTCAGTTTCTCCCAAACTCTTTGCTTTTTCAATGGCATCCCATGCTTTTACATATTGACCAAGCTGAATTTTTGCAAGTGCCTTTTGGTAGTGACCGTAGCTGTAGTTTGGTGACAATTTTTCTGCAATGGTGTAAAGAGAGTCAGCTTTTTTTAACAACTCAAAATTTTTCGGATGTCCAATTTTGTAGTAGTGAAAGCCGTACAAATAGTAATTCCGTCCGTCATTGGGATCGAGCTCAATAAGTTTTTGTACACACGCTAATCCGTTTTCAGAGTCCTCTTCTTTGAAACTTTTTAAAGCTTCTTCCCAAAGGCCATCATAAAAATTAGAGTTAAAGGAATTTATAGTAAAAAGCCATTTGCTTTCTCGGTTGTCTTTTAAAGAACCGAATGCTCGTATATAGATAAGTCCTTTTGTTCTTATAGTCATTTCATCAACCCAAAAACTATGCAACGTGTTTTGTATTGGAATCCAAAATAAGCCAGTGTCAGTTTTCACTAAAACTTCATATTCAAATACACTTTTAATGTTTTCTGAAAGCCCAAAAGATTTAAAAATCAAATCCAGTATTTCTAGTTTCCCTGTTGAAATTTTTCTTTTCTGGCCAAGGCTCTCAACTAAAACCATATATCCGTAGGTCAGTGAATATGTATGAATTACATCTTCTGTTTTTAAATTAGTTTCTTTTTGATTTAGTAATTCATAAAAACGCTCAATTTCACTAAACTCAACAAAAGTGTTTGCTTTTTTATTGTGTAGAATGGATACATCTTGGGGGAAAACTTTTTTGGAAGTCAAAAAAGATATAACTAGGATAGGTAAAATGTAATAAAACATTCTCATTAGAGCTGGGGTTTATCACATAAAATTAATAAAAAAATAAAGACCTAGTCTTTACTTGGTCTTTATTGAATATAATTTAAATATTTTATAGTGATGTATTAAGAAACCAAGATGTATTCCAACCGCACCTTTAATTTGGTTAAATAATTCTGACAGATTGACCAAACGATTTCATTATCAATCCCAAAATACTCATGTACAATTCTGTTTCTAAATCCTCGTAGTCTGTTCCATTCAATTTTGGGATATTTCGATTTGAATTCATCTTCAATTTTGTTCGCTGCTTCACCTATAATTTCAAAATTCCGCACCACTGCATCTATGGTTTTTTCGTCATTCATAAACGACTCCAAACTGTGTTCGGAAGTGTATCTTTCTATTTTTTTGCATGCCTCTAACATGTCTTCAACGAGAAGTATGTTGTTGCGTTTAGACATAGATTAAGTCAGGGTTAATGGTTTCAAAATACTTTTTTTTAATTCCATTTTTTGATACTAAATCTACTTTAAACCCAATGAGTTTTTCCAACTCATTTGCCAAATCAATAAAACCAATACCAATTTCGTTATTAAACTCAACAAGTAAATCCAAATCGCTCATTTCATGCTGATTTTGTGTAGCATAAGAGCCAAAAATTGCAAGTGACTCAATGGGATAGGCTGAAAACAAATATGCTTTGTTTTCTTCCAAAGTAGATTTTATTTCATCCAAAGATTTCATGCCACTAAACTACACTTTTTTATTTTTCGAAAAAAAATCTTGCCGAAAGGAAAAGATAAATACTATCAAAAACAATAGGCGTTTTCGGCACTTATTTTTTCGGCAATAAGGTTACGCAGCCCCACAACATTGGGGTATTCGTAATATTTGGTATAGCGTTTTAAGCCCATCAAAAGTGCTTTTTGCTCATCCCCTTCGGCAAAAGAGAGTATAGCTTCGCGCCCTTTAGCACAAATTTTTTCAGTTGCCTGATACAAGTACAATTGGCTCATAGCAACTTGATGTTTTTGTGCCTCTAATCCATATGTGCCAACATTTTTTTCTGCACGCAATAGGGCAGACTCAGCCAAATATATTTCAATGAGAATGTCGGCAACCGCCAGCAGTATTTGTTGGTGTGATTCAAGTTCTGTTCCGTATTTCTGTACGCCTGCACCGGCAATCATCAAAAACACTTTTTTTAGGTTTTTCAGCACATGCTTTTCTTGACTTAACGGTGCTGAAAAATCAGGGATACCAAAATCGGGAATACCCAAAAGTTCTTCGCCCACCGCAGTTGCAGGACCTATCAAGTCCAACTGTCCTTTCATGGCTTT
The DNA here is from genome assembly GCA_964609755.1 of uncultured Flavobacteriaceae bacterium. Classification (GTDB taxonomy): domain Bacteria; phylum Bacteroidota; class Bacteroidia; order Flavobacteriales; family Flavobacteriaceae; genus UBA7446. Next base: position 7,843 of record CAZSSZ010000015.1, read on the forward strand.
TTTGATAAGCATTCCCACAGTGAGCATACGGTTAATCTCGTTAGTTCCCTCGTAAATCCTAGAAATGCGCGCATCGCGCCATGCGGTTTCCATAGGTGCATCGGCAGAAAAGCCCATACCGCCAAAAATCTGAACACCTTCATCAGCGCTACTTTGCATATGTTCGGAGCATGCCACTTTTAGAATAGAACACTCAATGACATATTCTTCCACCCCTTTTAATTCCGCCTCTTGATGGCTGTTTCCAGCAGCTACCCGTAGCGCAATGCGGTCTTCAATATCTTGAGCTGCACGATAACATGCTGATTCTCCTGCATAGAGGTGGGTTGCCATGTTGGCTAATTTTTGTTTGATAGCACCAAACTGCGCAATAGGCGTTTTAAATTGTACCCTTTGGTTGGCATATGAAATAGATTCATTAATAGTTCTGCGTTGCCCATCGAGTGTAGCAACCGCCAATTTTATACGCCCAACGTTTAGCGCATTCATTGCGATTTTAAATCCATTCCCTCGTTCAGAAAGCATGTTTTCTACGGGCACTTTTGTATCGCTAAAAAATACTTGTCGAGTTGATGAGGCGTGTATTCCAAGCTTCTTTTCTTCTTCACCCATTGTAATCCCGTTTTCAGGGTCATTGGGTATAATAAATCCAGTGATGTTCTTGTCGTCTTCAATGCGTGCAAAAACAATCATCAAATCGGCATAGCCAGCATTTGAAATCCAAATTTTTTGACCTGAAATGCGATAATGCGTTCCGTCTTCTGAAAGTACCGCTTTGGTTTTTCCACTATTGGCATCAGAACCGGCTGTAGGCTCAGTTAAACAGTAACAGCCAATCCACTCACCTGAGGCAAGTTTGGGAACATATTTTTGTTTTTGTTCTTCGTTTCCGTAGAGGACAATGGGCATGGTGCCAATACCTGTGTGTGCCCCAAAAGCAGTAGACAATGACCCCGATGCGCCGGACATATATTCGCAAACCAGCATGGTATCCACAAAACCCATACCTAATCCGCCATAAACTTCGGGAACACTTACCCCCAAAAAGCCCATCTCGCCAATTTTGCGCATCAACTCAAAAGTAAAGTCGTAATCTTTTTTGTTGAATCGCTCGCGGGCAGGCCAAACTTCACGGTCCACAAATTCCTGAATGGCATCACGCATCATACGTTGTTCCTCATTAAATTCTTCGGGTGTAAACACATCTTGTGCCTTGGTTTCTTGCAAGATAAATGCGCCTCCGCGCGTTAAATTTCTGTCTGTAGTTTCCATAACGTAGATTTATAAGCGTTCAAAAATACCGGCGGCACCCTGTCCAGTTCCCACGCACATGGTGACCATACCGTACTTGTTTTTTCTCTTTTTCATTTCGTCAAAAAGCTGCACCGAAAGCTTTGTTCCTGTACACCCAAGAGGGTGTCCAAGTGCAATCGCACCGCCATTTATATTGATAATTTCGGGGTTTAATCCCAAGGTTCTTATCACTGCCAACGACTGCGAAGCAAAGGCTTCGTTTAGCTCAATCAACTCAATGTCTTCTTGTTTCAATCCAGCTTGCTTTAGTGCTTTTGGAATGGCTGCCACAGGTCCAATGCCCATAATGCGTGGCGGAACGCCCGCAGCGGCATAGCTTACCATTCGGGCAATGGGTTCAACACCTAATTCTTTGACCATGTCTTCGCTCATCACCAAAACCATGGCTGCACCATCACTCGTTTGTGAGGCATTTCCGGCAGTTACAGACCCTCCATCGGCAAACACAGGGCGTAGTTTGGCAAGTTTTTCAAGAGCTGTATCAGCACGTGGTCCCTCATCGGTGTCTACCACATAAGTCCGCGTTTTTTTGGTGTTTCCCTCTAGATAGGTTTCCTCAACGGTTATGGGGGCTATTTGTTCTTTAAACGCCCCTTTTTTAATGGCTGCCAATGCCTTTTGATGCGAGGCATACGAAAATGCATCCTGGTCTTCTCTGGAGATATTGTATTCTTTAGCTACTGCCTCGGCAGTGAGCCCCATACCCCAATAATAGTCTTCATTTCCTTTTTTGACAAGTTCATAGTCTGGAACAGGCTTATACCCCCCAAACGGAATAAAACTCATGCTTTCTGCACCTCCTGCAATAATGCAATCCGCCATTCCCGATTGGATTTTTGCTGTTGCCATAGCAATCGTTTCCAACCCCGAGGCACAATACCGATTCACAGTAACCCCCGGAACTTCATCTGTTTCTAATCCCATAAGTGAAATCAGGCGCGCCATATTTAGTCCTTGCTCGGCTTCGGGCATGGCATTTCCAACAATCACATCGTCTATGCGTTTTTTGTCCAATTCCGGAATGGAAGCCATCATGTAGGCAACCGTTTCGGCTGCCAATTCATCTGGGCGTTTAAAGCGGAAAAGTCCACGTGGGGCTTTTCCAACGGCGGTGCGGTAGGCTCGAACGATATATGCTGTTTTCATAATTAGTTTCGTAAAGGTTTTCCTGTTTTAAGCATATGCTGAATACGCTCCAATGTTTTGCGCTCGGCACAGAGTGATAAGAAGGCTTCACGCTCAATATCAAGCAAATAGCGCTCACTGACAAGTGTAGCTTGTGATAAGTCGCCACCTGCCATTACATATGCCAGTTTGTTGGCAATTTTTTGATCGTGTTCTGAGATGTAATGTCCAGCCTCCATACTGTCTGTTCCCACCAAAAACATGCCAAGCGCTTGTTTTCCCAACACTTTAATATCTGTGCGTTGTTGCGGTTTTGTATAGCCGCGTTGTGCCATAAGAAGGGCTTCTTGTTTGGCAACAGAAAGTTGGCGTTTGCCATCTACTACTACAACATCTTTTCCTTTTTGGAGCACTCCAAAATCATAAGCCTCATAGGCAGAAGTTGCTACTTTTGCCATCCCAATAGCTAAGAAATACTCTTGTAATACGTTGAGTTCCACATCATTTTTTCGGAAAGTGTCTGCAGCACGAAGAGCCATTTCTTTAGAGCCTCCTCCGCCAGGAATAACACCTACACCAAATTCTACCAATCCAATATAGGTTTCTGCAGCAGCCACCACTTTATCGGCGTGCATGGAAAGTTCACATCCCCCACCAAGCGTAAGCCCATGGGGTGCAGCCACCGTTGGTATGCTAGAGTAGCGCATTCGCATCATGGTGTCTTGGAAATATTTGATTGCCATAGTAAGCTCGTCATATTCTTGCTCAACAGCCATCATGAATATCATCCCCAGATTTGCCCCGGCAGAAAAATGCGCTCCATTGTTTCCTACCACAACGCCTTCGTAGCCCTGTTCGGCAAGGTCAATCCCTTTGTTGATGCCTTGTAACACCCCAGCGCCAATGGTGTTCATTTTTGAATGAAATTCAATGTTTAGGATACCATCACCAATATCAATTACCGAACATTCTTTGTTTTGCCAGAGGGTTTTGTTTTCTCTTACATTATCCAAAATAATAAAGGCATCTTGCCCAGGTATGGGTATAAATTTCTTTTCAGAAATGTGATAGAAGTGTCTTCTGTTTTCAACGAGTTGATAAAACCCATTTGCACCAGTTGCAGCAAGGTCTTCAATCCACGGTGCCAAGGGTTGCCCCGCCTCTTTAATAAGCTCAATTCCAACTGAAAGCCCCACAGCATCCCACAATTCAAAGGGGCCGTGCTCCCAGCCAAATCCGGCTTTCATCGCCTCATCGATTTGGTATAATTCGTCTGAAATCTCAGGGATTCGAAATTGCACGTAAGCAAAGGTCTCGCCCAATACCTTTCGGTAAAATGTAGCTGCTTTGTCTGTTCCGCTAATCAAAACGGGAAAACGATCAACCACCTTTTCTATTGGTTTTGTTTTTTCTAATGTGGCAAAAGACACTTTCTTTTTGGAGCGATAGGTCATGGTGTCTAAGTCTAACACCTGAATTTCTGATGAACCATCCTCATTTTTTGCCTTTTTATAAAATCCTTGTCCGGTCTTGCTGCCCAACCAGTTTTCATCCATCATTTTTTGGATAAAATCGGGGAGTACAAAGCTATCTCGCCGCTCGTCGTTGGGGCAGTTTTCATGGAGTCCATTGGCAACGTGCACTAAGGTGTCTAGCCCCACAACATCTACCGTTCTAAAAGTTGCCGATTTTGGACGACCCATCACAGGGCCAGTGAGTTTATCCACTTCCTCTACCGTTAATCCCATAGGTTTCATTTGATGAAACAGACTTTGGATGCAAAAAATGCCAATGCGATTTCCAATAAACGCTGGGGTGTCCTTTGCTAACACAGCTGATTTTCCTAAAAAACGACTGCCGTAGTCCATAAGAAAATCAATTACTTCTGGCTTACATTTTGGACCGGGTACGACTTCGAATAATTTTAAGTAGCGGGGGGGGTTGAAAAAGTGAGTAACTGTAAAATGCTGTTGAAAGTCTTCAGACCTCCCTTCGTTCATGAACTTTATTGGAATCCCTGAGGTGTTTGAACTGACAAGTGTGCCTTGAGTTCGGTATTTTTCCACTTGCTCAAACACGATTTTTTTGATGTCAAGACGTTCCACAACCACCTCTATAATCCAATCTACATTGGCAATTTTAGGCATGTCATCATCAAAATTTCCTGTTTCGATGCGATTTTTAAAGGAAGGATGATACAGCGGAGCAGGTTTGCTTTTGATTGCTTTTGTCAAATTTTCATTCACAATACGATTGCGCACTTGCGGATGATTTGTGTCTAACGCCTTTGCTTTTTCCGCTTCGTTAGTTTCTTTAGGTGCGATGTCTAGTAGCAGCACCTTAACGCCGATATTGGCGAAATGACAAGCAATTCCCGATCCCATAATACCGGATCCTAATACTGCTACGGAGGTAATTTTTCGTGCCATTTAACTGTAGATTTTTTTTGATTGGATGAGTTCTATTACGGTTTCAGAAACTTCTCTAAATGCTTCAAGTTTTTTCTCCCCAACGCGCTCTTCAATTTGTTTGTTAAATTGTAGAACAAGCGATTTTGAGAAATCTCTTTTCTCTAAACCTTCTGTGGTAAGTTTGAGTAACACACTGCGTCCATCTTCGGGGTTGGGTACCCGTTCGATATATCCCTTTTCTTCAAGAGTTTTGAGCGTTCTGGATAAACTAGTAGCCTCCATACCCATTTTTGGCGCAATGGCAGTTGATGGTGTTCCATGAACCGGATCTATCGACAGCAACGCAAGTCCCGTTGCCATAGTGGTGTCATGTTTGGAGGCTTCCTCATTATACATTTTGGCAATTGCCTGCCAGGTTGCGCGATAGAGCGCGTCAATTGTTGGGTATGAAGTTGTTACTAGCATACCCCAAACATACAAAAAAAATACTATGCACGCATAGTATTTTTTTTAATTATAAATAGACTCGAAGAGGTTTTGGTATTTTTCCTTGATGCTTCTACGCTTAAGTTTCATCGTTGGGGTAAGATGTCCATCTTCTACAGACCACACATCTGGAGTGATGCGGATTTCTTTTATTTTTTCCCACTGCCCAAAGCGTTCATTTAGTTTGTTTACTTCATCAAATAGTTTTGTTCGTATGGCTTCAGTGGCGTCCCATTCGGTAACTTTTGGAAGCGCAATTCCTTCTTTTTTTGCCCATGCCTCAACGGCTTCAAAATTGGGTTGTATTAATGCTGCTGGAAACTTTTGTCCTTCGCCAATAACCATAATTTGTTCAATAAAAATTGACTGCTTCATGGCATTTTCAATCACTTGTGGGGCAATGTATTTTCCACCAGAAGTTTTAAACATTTCCTTTTTACGATCTGTAATTTTTAAAAAACCGTCATCGTCAATGTGTCCAATGTCACCTGTATGGAAATAGCCGTTTTTAAGTACCGCATCTGTTTTTTCTTGATCCTTATAATACCCCATCATTATATTAGGACCCTTACATAAAATCTCGCCGTCTTCGGCAATTTTTACTTCAACTCCGCTAATAATGTGTCCTACCGTTCCTATGCGCATTTTTCCGTCACGCATATCATTAACGGAAATAACCGGAGAGGTTTCGGTAAGGCCGTACCCTTCTGCAACGGTCATTCCAGCGGCAGTAAACACTCTTGCAAGTCGTGGTTGCAATGCTGCGCTTCCCGAAGCAATTAGTTCCAAATTTCCACCAAGGGCTTCTTTCCATTTACTGAATATCAGTTTACGTGCTAACTTCAACTGCATCTCGTACCACCACCCATTTTGTCCGTAAGGCTTATAACGTAGTCCTAAGGCTACTGCCCAGTAAAACAATTTTTGTTTGATGCCCGAAAGCTCAGCGCCTCGTGCATAAATTTTGTCGTATAATTTTTCCAAAAGTCTTGGAACCGCCGTCATTACTATTGGATTTACTTCTTTAAGGTTGTCACCAATGGTTTCCAGCGATTCGGCAAAATAAATCCGCGTTCCGGAATACACATATAAATACAAAAGCATGCGCTCATAAATATGGCATAGTGGTAAAAAACTCAACGACTTTGCTTCACCATAGGTGAGTGGTAACCGCTCTTGGCTAGCAATTACGTTGCTCACAATATTGTTGTGGCTTAGCATCACGCCTTTGGGTTTTCCGGTTGTCCCCGAAGTGTAAATAATCGTTGCCAAATCTTCGGCGTTTATGGCAGCTTTTCGATTTTCAATTTCAGTAACCTGTGCTTCGGTTGGTTTTTTGGAAAGCAAAGATGTAAAAGGGTCACATCCCTTGATGTTATCAAAACTATATACCCCTTTTAGATTTGGGCATTGCGATTCAATGGCACGCACTTTTTCCAATACTTCTTTGTCTGAAACAAAGCAATAGGTAGCTTCAGCATGATTCAGTATGTATGCATAATCTTCAGAGGAAATGGTAGGGTAGATGGGGATATTGATCGCGCCAATTTGCGACATACCAAAGTCGGCGAGCACCCATTCGGTACGATTTGTTGAAGAAATCATGGCGATTTTATCTCCTGCAGCAACCCCTAAGTTTAGCAAACCTGCACTGCACCTGTCCCCCTGTTCTTTGACCTCTTTGGTAGACAAACCTACCCATTTGCCCCCTACTTTAGAATTTACCGCATTGTCAAGCGGGCGATGTTTTGCCATTAAATCGATAAAATCAAAAAGTCTTTTTGGTGTTTCCATATGCGAAAATTTTGCTTTGACAAAATGCCAACATTCAAAAAAACGATATTTTTTTGATTTTACCTACTCGAAATCCAATCAAAAGCGTCTTCAAAGGCTAGTATCCAAGGGCTTACCACGTCAGAGCGGTCTGTGGGGTAGTGCCCCCAATTCCATGGGAATATGGCGCGTTCCAAGTGTGGCATCATCACCAAATGGCGTCCGTCATCGCTACTGAGCATAGCGGTATTAAAGTCAGACCCATTTGGGTTTGCGGGATAGGCTTCGTAGGCGTATTTGCCCGAAATGGCATAGGCACTTTCGTCTTTAGGGAAAACGAATTTTCCTTCGCCATGTGCTGCCCAAATGCCAAGCCTACTCCCTTTCAAACGCTGCAACATTACGGCGGGGGAATCTTCAATTACCACGTCAGTAAATATACATTCGAATTTTCCCGAATCGTTGTGTTCCATACGCGGCTTTTCCTCGTGGTTGGGGTGTAACAACCCGAGCTCAATAAACAACTGACACCCGTTGCAAACGCCAAGGCTTAGCGTATCAGGACGCTCAAAAAACTGTTGAATAGCCTCACGTGCCTTTTCATTGTATTTGATGGTTCCCGCCCAACCTTTTGCAGAACCTAAAACATCGGAGTTTGAAAATCCACCAACCGCTACAAGCAATTGTACATCGCTGAGGTCTTCTCTGCCCGAGGTTAAATCGGTCATGTGGACATCTTTTACCTCAAAGCCAGCAAGGTGCATCATATATGCCATTTCCCGCTCTGAATTACTGCCTTTTTCACGAAGCACGGTAGCTTTAATTTTCTTTCTTGGTGATGGCTTAATCTTTCCTTCAAACCCTTGTGGGAATACAAATTGCAGGGGTGTTTTGTCAAAGGTTTCAAATCGCTCTTTTGCCTTTGTTTCACCGCTTTGTTTTCGGTCAAGTAAATACGAACTTTTAAACCAATGCTTTCTGTAAGTGGGAATATCAAAACTGTAAGTTGTATTTCCTGTAACAGTAAGTGTATTTGTTGTATTTACAGCTCCTATTTTGTTAATAGTAATTCCCTTTTTTGCAAGTTGTTCTGCAACTTCGGTTGTGGTTTGAATCAAAACACCCACTTGCTCTGAAAGTAAGCTTTGCTCCACACGAACATCCGAGGGTGGAAGTGTTACTGTTAGCCCTAAACCATCGGCAGCAAAACACATTTCGAGAAGGGAAGTGATGAGTCCTCCTGCGCCGATATCATGTCCGGCAGCAATGGTGCCTTTTGCAATTTCTTTTTGAACCGCCTTAAATACGTTTTTGAAGTAAGGTGCTTTTGCCACATCAGGTGCTTTTGTGCCAATAGCCCGATTGAGTTGGGCATAGGCAGAACCCCCTAAGGCAGCAGTATTGTCAGACAAATCTATGTGATACACGTCGCCACCACCCGCTTGAAGATTGGGTGTAATTACCTTGTCAACGGCATCACAATGTCCAGCGGCGGAAATAATAACCGTACCTGGCGCAATCACTTCTTCGTCTTTATATTTTTGTTTCATGGAAAGCGAATCCTTTCCTGTTGGGATGTTAATCCCCAAATCGATAGCAAAGTCAGAACAGGCTTTCACGGCTTCATAAAGACGTGCATCCTCTCCGGGATTGTTACACGCCCACATCCAATTTGCAGACAAGCTTACAGTGGATAAGCCTCCCGAAATTGGCGCCCAAATGATATTGGTAAGCGCTTTTGCAATGGCATTTTTACTTCCCAGTCCTGCATCGATAAGCCCCACAAGTGGTGCATGCCCCACAGAAGTTGCCAGTCCGTGTACCCCTTCAAAATCGAGTGCCATAACCCCGCAATTTGCCAAAGGGAGTTGATGCGGTCCAACACATTGTTGTTGAGCAACGCGCCCGGTTACACAACGGTCAACTTTGTTGGTGAGCCAATCTTTACACGCCACCGCCTCTAGCTGAAGCAACCAAGCCACTTGTTCTTCAAAGGCTTTGGGTTCAGGCACATTGGTATACGACATTTCTTTAGAGCTGTCCTCCATTATTGTTTTTGGCGTTTTGCCAAAAAAATCAGACAATGCCAAGTCAATAGGCGATTGTTGTTGTTTTTCGGAGTGTACTTCAAAGTGGTTGTTTTCTTTGATTTCGCCTACTTCAAAAATGGGTGCGCGTTCTCGAGCAGCAATTTCTTTGAGCTGTGCTAAGCCCTTGGCATCGGTGATGAGCCCCATACGTTCTTGCGACTCGTTTCCAATAATTTCTTTGGCAGATAAAGTTTGATCGCCAACAGGAAGCTTGTCCAATTCAATAGTGCCACCAACTTCTTCAATAAGTTCGGAAAGGCAATTCAAGTGACCACCGGCACCGTGATCGTGAATAGAAACAATGGGATTATTTTCGGATTCCACCGCAGCTCGAATGGTATTGGCGACACGTTTTTGCATTTCAGGATTTGAGCGCTGAACTGCATTCAGTTCAATGCCTGAATCAAAGGCTCCCGTATCGGCAGAGGATACCGCAGCACCTCCCATACCTATGCGGTAGTTATCACCCCCCATGACCACAATTTTATCCCCTTTTTTTGGTGTTTTTTTAAGGCTTTGTTGCACCTTACCGTAGCCAATACCGCCGGCAAGCATGATAACCTTGTCAAAACCAATGGTCTTGTTGTTTTCACTGTGCTCAAAAGTGAGCAACGACCCTGCAATAAGGGGTTGTCCAAATTTATTTCCAAAGTCGGATGCGCCGTTTGAAGCTTTTATGAGAATATCTTCGGGGTTTTGATACAACCAAGGGCGTGCAGGAAGTTCTTCCCAAGGTCTGCCTTGCTCGGTTCTGGGATATGCCGTCATATAAACTGCTGTTCCTGCCATGGGAATTGACCCTTGCCCCCCTGCCAAACGGTCTCTAATTTCACCCCCTGAACCTGTTGCAGCACCGTTAAAGGGTTCAACAGTTGTGGGGAAGTTGTGTGTTTCGGCTTTTAGTGAAAGTACCGAGCTGAATGTTTTTTTGACATACACATCGGGTTTGTTCGCGCTTTTTGGTGCAAACTGCACGAGTTTAGGACCTTTAATAAATGCCACATTGTCTTTGTATGCAGAGACGAGATTGGCACCATTTTTTTCGGATGTCTTCTTGATAAGTTCAAAAAGGGAGTTCTTTTTGGTTTTACCGTCAATGATAAAAGTGCCATTAAAAATTTTATG
>CAZSSZ010000016.1:0-18100 GCA_964609755.1 uncultured Flavobacteriaceae bacterium
TACAGATTGGAATGGTCTAGATATTTCTGGCCCAGATGTAAAAACAGGCTACGGGGCGCTAAATGTTGAAGTGGCAGCAACATTAATTGAAAAAAACGAAACCAAACCCGGGACGCTGCTCGACTTTACGTTGGCTGAGGGAGAAACGAAGACACTCTACATGACCATGCTGGAAGAGGGAGAACTTAAAGCTACGCTGAGTTGGTATGATCCACATGCCGAAAACAATACCACCACAACATTGGTAAACGATTTAGATCTTCGTGTTATACAGGAAAACACCTCTTTTTTCCCGTGGAAGCTGCCCACAGATACCCAACAAGCCGTAGCGATAAAAGGGGATAATGCAGCCGATAACATTGAGCAGATTAGTATTCGTGAAGATTTGGGCGGTATTTATGAAATACGCATTAGCCACAAAGGCACTTTACAAAACGGCACACAAGACGCAAGCTTGATACTAACAGGTCCCGGAATTATTATCCCCTCAAAAGCAGCACTGGAAAATGTTAGTGATAATGGCTTTTTGGTAACCACGACATCAACTGGCAAAGCCTTTACGGTTGCCGTTCTTGACAATGCCTTGATGTTTAAAAGTTTACGTGTATTGAATTTGTCAGGCCAGGAGGTTTTGAGCACGACTAAATCGTCATTTTCACGGGCAAGTATGCGTTTTGAAGTCGATTTTTTACCCGCTGGGATTTATATTTTGGGCATTGAAGCAGAGAAAAAAATGGTTTTTAAGCAGTTTTTAATACAATAGACCGCCCTCTTTTTATCTGATTTTATATTTTTTGTTTAATGATATAATAACAATATTAAACCAAATTTGTTTTTTTAACAATAATTTAACATACTTGAAGTGCTAACAATTAATAATTATGAAAACTAGATTTATTCAAATATTAACATTTGCTTTTATAGCGATGTTTCAAGTTGCCTTAGCACAACAAAATGTTTCCGGAACGGTAACAGACGCTGATGGTCTGCCCCTTCCAGGAGCTACCGTTGTTGTTAAAGGAACTGCTACAGCTACTACAGCTGACTTTGATGGCAATTACACCATTGCCGCCGAAAAAGGCGACGTGCTGGTGGTCAGCTATGTTGGGTATACTGCTGTTGAGGTTACTGTGTCTGCTGCAACGGCTAATGTTTCGCTGAGTAGCTCAACGGCTCTAGATGAGGTGGTAGTAACTGGTTATGGTACACAACGAAAACTTGCGCTTACTGGTTCGGTTGGTGAAATTAGTGCTGAAGCTCTTGATAAAACTAGAAACCCTAACGTTATCCAATCAGCTGTTGGTAAAGTTGCTGGAGTTCAGGTATTCAACAATAGCGGACAACCTGGTTCAGGACCAACAGTCCGTATCCGTGGGGTTGGATCTTTATATGCTTCTAGTGCGCCATTATACGTTGTTGACGGAGTTCCTTTTAATGGTTCTATAAACACTATAAACCCACAAGACATTAGCTCGATTACGTTCCTTAAAGACGCTTCTTCCGTTGCCATTTATGGTAGTAGAGGATCGAATGGTGTTGTTATTATTACTACTAAATCTAGCAAACAAGGAGAAATTAAAGCTTCTATAGACGTAAGTACCTCCGTTTCTACTCGTGCTACAAAAGACTATGACCGCATCACAGACCCAAGAAGATATTATGAAGGGTTCTTTATTGTATCACGTAATACATTGATGCACGATTTGGGTTATAATGATGCTACTGCTAGAGCGGTAGCCGCTGCAAACTTAGTAACAGATAATGCTGGTCTAGGATATTCGCTTGGCTATAATGCATATGGAGTTGCTAACGATGCCTTAATTGATCCAGAAACTGGTTTACTAACAACCTCAAATAAATACCTACGATGGAATGAAAGTTGGGATGATTACATGTTTAACAACAATCTTTCAAGCAAAGTATTTATGAATGTATCTGGCGGTAGTGAAAATTCAAAAACCTATTTTTCTTTGGGGCATGAATTAAATGACTCGTATGCAGTAAACTCTGATTTCCAGCGTACTACGGCAACCTTTAAGCATAGCTTTAAGTTTAAAGATAAGATCTCACTAGACTCTAGCATCAATTACGCCCACACCGTTCAAAACACTCCTGATCAAGGAGGATATGCTGGTGCGTTTAGCTGGACGCGTTCTATTGCGCCTATTTATCCCGTTTTTGGATACAAAACAGACGGCACACCAATCCTGGATGCAAGTGGAAATCACGTCTACGATTTTGGGGATAAATCAACTGGAACGCCAACTGCACGTCCCTATGCGGGATTTGCAAACCCCTATGCTACTTCTTTGTTGGATGAAAAAGTGTTTACTACAAATAATATAAACGCTACCATCAACGCAAGTTTTGACATTACAGACAACTTGACCTTACGTCATGTTGCTAACGTTCTTAGCAGAACTACACAAGGTGTAAGCTATGATACCTCCGTTGGTGGTGATGCCGGTAATGTTGGTGGTAGATCTACCCCATCTGCTGCAAGCTCATTTACTTTTTCGAACCAAACATTTTTGGAATACAAAAACAGTTTTGGAAAACATAGCGTAGATGCACTTGTTGGATACGAAACAAATGATTGGAAAAACGTAAATCTATCTGCCCAAAAAACAAAATTCTTACTTCCGCAAGAAAACGTTTTGAACCAAGGTATTACCATGGAATCGATGAACAACAGCGAGTACGATTATACAGTAATGGGATATATCTCTAGATTGTATTACAACTACGACGAAAAATACTTCCTTAGTGCAAACTACCGAAACGATGCATCTTCTGTATTCGATCCTTCGGTACGATGGGGTAATTTCTATGGAGCAGGTGTTGCATGGCGCGTTTCACAAGAGAACTTTTTTGACGTATCATTTGTTGATGAATTTAAACTTAAAGCAAGTTTAGGTCAAGTAGGAAACGACAGAATCTTGTATCCAGGCGGTGGTAGAAACTACTTGGCATACCAAGATCAATTTAGTGTTACAAACAACAATGGTGACTTTGGATTATCTCTTGCCTATCAAGGAAACCCTGCGTTGACTTGGGAAACTTCAACAAATACTAACGTTGGTTTCGAAGCAAGTTTATTCAATTCAAGACTCAATATTGACTTTGAATACTTTACTAGAAAAGTAGAAGACTTATTGTTTAACACACCTCAACCACCATCGTCTGGATTGCCAAGCTTCCCAGAGAATGTTGGTGATATGGAAAACCGCGGTTGGGAACTTACCCTTAGCGGCACTGCTTACACTAGCGAAGATCTAACAGTAGACCTCAATTTCAATATCTCTACGTTTGAAAACGAAATCACCAAACTTCCAAGAGAGTTTATTGATGCAGGTTCATTCAGATACGAAGAAGGACGCTCTTTGTATGAGTATTACTTACGCGAATTTGCAGGTGTAAATCCGATAAACGGAGCAGCTACATTCTATAAAGACATTTTAGATGCAGACGGTAATCCTACTGGCGAAAGAAATGTTACAGAAACTTATGCGGAAGCCGACGAGTATTATTTGGACAAATCTCCAATTCCTGATTTTTATGGAGGATTTGGGGCGTCTGTTCAATACAAGAAGTTTAACCTCGGTATCAACTTTGCCTACTCCATTGGAGGCTACGGTAGAGATGCCACATACTTCTCAATGCTTCGTTCTGAACCCGGAGAAAACTTCCACAACGATTTATTCACAAAAACCTGGACACCCGAAAACACGAGTGCTCAGTTACCAATCGTTGTTAAAAACGATGACAACACCTATTACGGTACATCATCATTATATTTTATTGACAACTCTTATCTAAGTATTCAAGATATATCACTTTCTTATGACCTAAGTGCTGATTTACCAGATAATATTTTTATCGACAATGCTACACTTTACGCAGCTGCAGATAATGTATATCTATGGTCTGCACGTCAAGGTTATGACCCAAGAACAGCAGGACTTACTGCCTTAGCTGCAGAAAGTGATTACTCGCTACTTAGAAACATTAGTTTAGGTCTAAAACTAACATTCTAAAACAAAAATTATGAAAACAAGATTATTATATTTTATAGCCATTAGCTTTTTGGTTATTTCGTGTGCTGAAGATGATTTAAATCATGAAGCCAAAAGCTTAGTTACAGAAAAGCAACTTTTGGAGCTAGCAGAATCTTCTCCAGAAGCTGCATTAACCATCAACCTTGGTGTTGAAGACGGGCAGTATTCTTACATGAGAGAATACAATACGGCAAGTTTCACTGATGGACGTCATGATGATTTTGGTCAAAAAGCAATCGATTTAGGGGTTGATTTATTATCAAATGACATGGTCTCTGTTATAGATAGTTGGTTTGGCAATTACTACGCGTACAGGGGAAGAACACAAGATTTTTCAACTACATACGTGATTTGGAATTTCTACTACGCTGTGATAATGAATGTAAATTCAATTATTGGAAAAATAGCTGAAGACGTTACCGATGATAACCTTAAGCACCTACGTGCAAGAGCTATGGCAATACGTGCATACAGCTATTTTAATCTAATTCGTTTCTACCAACATACCTACAGCAAAAACCCATCCGCACCTGGTGTACCACTTTATGCACCAGAGCAAGGAATTGACAATAAAAGCCGTGGTACGGTTCAAGAAGTGTACGATTTGATATTATCTGACTTGGATTATGCGTTCAAAAACATTGATGGATACAACCGTCCTTCAAAAGAAAAGTTGAATAAAAACATAATCGCTGGAATTTATGCTAGAGTACTGCTCGAAACAAAAACAGACGATGCCCTTTGTGCGCAAATGGCAAACGTTGCCAGAACTGGCTTTAGTTTAATGAGCGCAACCGAATGGGTAAATGGTGGATTCGATGACATTAGCAATTCTGAATGGATGTGGGGCGCAGACATTAATGCTGAATCCTCAACTGTTTATGCATCGTTTTTTGCTCACATGGGTACACTAAATCCAGGATATACAGGATTACTCGGATTCCATAAAACCATAGATGCAAGGCTTTACAATGCCATCCCAAGCACCGATAGCAGAAAACAAGCGTTTGGGGATGCCAACGATGCAGTAATTGGATATGCAAATTACAAATTTTATGATGCCACATTTTTCTTAGGCGACTATGTATATATGCGTGCAGCAGAAATGTACTTAACAGAGGCTGAAGCACTTGCAAGAAGCGGAAACGACGCAGGTGCTGCTAGTGTGTTGTATGATCTAATAAGCACAAGAGACAGTTCCTATACCCTTTCAACAAACACAGGATCGGCACTAATGGATGAAATTCTACTTCACAGACGAATCGAATTGTGGGGTGAAGGTTTTGCATGGTTTGATATGAAACGAAATGGTGTTGCTTTAGAAAGAGACTACACCGGCTCGAATCATGCGGCATATGGTAAAAAGAATTTTAACAGCGATGCCAAAGAGATGTTATTCCAAATTCCTGAAAGAGAGTTGGACAATAACACGGAAATCAATGAAGTTGACCAAAATCCAATATAATTTACACGATATGTTTACAAAAAATTTAAATCTAAAATCAATATACCTGCTGCTTATTTTAGCAGTAGGTATATCAAGCTGTAATACCGAAGAGGCTTTGCTAGGTGTGGATGCACCCATGGCAGTATCTTTTGACAAATCAGCTGTACGCCTAGAAGTAGAAGAAACAACTACTTATGATGTTATTGTCTCAACGCTTAAAGCATCTACAGCAGATATTGTTGTTGATTTGGAAGTGAAAACTGCTGACTCTATAACATCAGCAGATTTATATAGCATGACACCATCTGTTACGATTCCTGCAGGTCAATTGAGCGGTTCATCTACATTGAGCTTCAGCCATGACCTACTAGATTTTGGTGACGAAAAAGAACTAGAAATTGCCATTGCAGACTCTAGCAGAAAAGGCGGTGTTATTCTAAATGAAGAGCGCACATCTACAAACATCACTTTTGTTAAAAAGTGTACGTTAAACGATGTTGTAGTATCTATCACTACTGACGATTATCCTGAGGAAACCTTATTTAGAATATTTGATCTTACCACTAACTCAAGTGGAGACATGCTATTCCAAAGCAAAACGCTTGCCGGACAAGCAAATACTACTGTGAGCAAACAATTCTGCCTAAACCCTGGGAAATATGCTATTGTGGTATACGATTTATATGGTGACGGAATTGTCGGAGGGGGTTTTACAGTATCCGTAAACGGTGCTGAAGCGGTAGCTTTAACATCTGTTACTGGAGCTAGTGCTGTAGCGTTATTTGATATCATGTAAAGCCAAAAGTTAACTTTAAAAACAACCACTCAACCGTAAATGTTGAGTGGTTTTTTTTCTTCTATGAAAAAAACTGTATTAATTTTCTTATTAATTTCCACACTTGGGTATTCCCAAAATATGAGTGTTGGAAACCAAAAATTGTTATCTGAACTTACCCGTAAAGAAGAAAAAAGACGTGACCGCATAACTTCCTATTTAAATGCTCAGCCTGCAAAAGAAAAATCCTTCAAACGAGGGCAGAAAGATTATGAAATTTTCGATATTGTAGACGATAAACCCATTTATATTGCCACTGATAATTTGAATTCCGCAAAAGGAACAAAAACTATTGCTCTTCAACCTGGCGGATCGCTAAATTTATCACTTACTGGAGAGGGATATACCATTGGTGTTTGGGATAGTGGTGTTGCAGAATCAACACATCAAGAATTTACAACAGATGAAGTAAGCAAAATTGAACCCGAAGCCTCAAAAGAAGCAAAAGATCATGCAACTCATGTTACTGGAACAATTGCAGCACTTGGCACAAATAGTGCCGCAGTGGGAATGGCGCGCAGCGCAAAAATAAAATCATTTGATTGGACAAATGATAAAAGTGAACTTGTAACAGCAGCTAATGACAATGAAAAGCCTATCTATTTTTCCAACCACTCCTATGGATTTCCTATTTACAATGACGACGGCGAGCAAAACGTAAGTGCCGAAAATATTGGTGCATACACAAGTAGTGCTAGAGATTGGGACAATATAGCGTTCCAAAACAAAAACCTACTCATTGTTGGTTCTGCAGGAAATGAGGGCACAACATCCTATGAAGGAGGCATGTTCCCTAATTATGACAAACTAACAGGCACAAAAACAGCAAAAAATTCATTGGTAGTTGCAAATGCAAATCCGGATTTTCATCCGCTAACACAGCAACTCACCGGATTCCCTATAAACAACGGAAGTAGTCAAGGACCTACTGACGATTTACGTGTGAAACCTGACATTGCAGGTGATGGTACAAACGTTTTCTCAAGCATAAACAACAATGATTATACCAATTATTCGGGGACATCCATGGCGTCACCAAATGTTTGCGGTTCACTTGTTTTGCTTCACCAGCATTATGTAAATCTTTTTAATCAAGTCCCAAAATCAGCTACCCTCAAAGCTATAGCGTGCCACACAGCGGTTGATGACGAAGCAACTGTTGGACCTGATCCAAAGTTTGGATGGGGATTACTTGATGCCAAAGCTGCCGCTGAACTTATAACCGCCAAAAGTAATGGAAATGCATTTATAGAGGAAAAAATACTAAACCAAAATGAAAGTTTCTCTACAACTATAACTGCCAACGGTACAGCAAAACTAACCGTTTCAATTTGTTGGATTGACCCCCCTGGACCCATATTCAATAATGGAGCAAACGATCAGACGCCCGTGCTAATGAATGATTTGGATGTTAAAGTGGAGAAAAATGGAGTAACCTATTATCCGTGGAAACTTACATTAAATGAAACTGGATTTTCAAACGAACACGGAAACAATGTTGTAGATAACTATGAAAAAATAGAAATTGAAAACCCAGAGGCTGGCACATTTACAATAACGGTAAGCCATAAAGGAAATTTAACAAATCCTGACTTAGCACCGTTAGTTTTTCCTAAATATCAAGAGTATTCAATCGTTGTTTCGGGAGATAACATTAACTTTCCACTAAGCAATAAAAAAATATTTGCATCTCACATTGGAATCTATCCCAACCCAGTAGAAAATGGAATAATTTCAATTTTGGGACTCGAAAACAACCTACCCATTGAAATCAGAAACACACTGGGACAAATTGTTTGGACTGGAGTTTCGAGCAACAAAATAGATGTTAGTAGGCTTACAAGCGGTTTATATTTTTTAAAAGTATTAAACCAAGGGAAAACAGGAAGTTTTATTGTACAGAATTAAACAACGGGCACAATTTTACATCATTCAAATCAATACCTTTGCGTTAAATTTAGATTATAAATGAGTGCTATTACCTTCGGCATCAACGCCGTTCGCGAAGCCATTCAAGACCCTTCGAGAATCCAAAAGGTCTTAATGGATAACGAAACCAACAATCCAGCGTTTAAAAAGCTAAAGGAAGACGTGATGCGCGCTGGAGTGTCCTACTCCTTTGTACCTCCTCAGAAACTATATAAGCACACCAAAGAAAATCACCAAGGCTTTGTTGCCTTATTGGGAGAAATCCAATTTGCATCACTGGAAGACGTTATTGACGAAGCGCAACAACAATTATTTCTCATCTTAGACGGCGTAACGGATGTGCGCAATTTTGGGGCAATTATTCGTTCTGCTGCAGGACTGGGCGCTAGTGGTATCATCATTGGACAAACTGGTGCTGCACCCTTAAACGATATTGCGATTCAAGCCTCGGCGGGCGGCGCATTTCACATTCCTATTATTCGGGTAGCTCACCTAAAAGATGCTATTTTTTTGCTGCAAGCACACGACATTCCCTTATTGAGTTGTACCGAAAAAGGGAACGATTTTATTGGAGAGACCAACTTAAAACGATCGCTGGCAATTGTGATGGGCAATGAAAACAAGGGTATTAGCAAAGGGATTCTCAACCTTTGTGATGAACAAATCAAAATACCAATAAGCAGCAACTTAGACTCCTACAATGTATCCGTTGCCGCAGCATTAGTGCTTTACGAATATCACCGACAAAACAACTAGAGCAAAAAATCTAATTCGCTAAGATTTTCAATCTCTTTATAGTACTGCGAGTGTTTTTTTACTGTTGGCATAAAATGTACGGCATGCATGCCCGTGGCAAGGGCACCTTCGATGTCTGCCTCCAAACTATCACCAATCATTAAGGCTTCCCAAGGAGCAACCCCTCCCATTTTTAGGGCGTGTTCAAAAATCTTTGGGTCGGGCTTTTTTACACCCACTGATGCGGAATCTGTTATCGTTTCAAAGAAAGGCAACAAACCCGAGTTTCTCATCTTAAAGTGCTGCACATCCTGAAAACCATTGGTAATCACGTGCAAAGCATAATGTGGCTTGAGTGCGGTAAGCATTTCTATAGTACCCTCAAAAAGGGTATTATACTCAGGTAGTGTTTGAATATACGCATCGGACATATCGATAATAAGCGCGTCAGTAGCGGGATAATGTAACGCATCAAAAACGGTTTTAAGACGTTCAAAACGGAGGGTTTCTTGGTCAATTTTACCCTCACGATACAACTTCCAATAGTTGATATTATTTGGAACATACACCGCTAAAAAATCTGCTAAGGGAAGTCTTATTTGAAACACTTGAAACAACTCCTTAAACGCCTGTGCCGAATTTGTTTCAAAATCCCAAAGGGTGTGATCCAAATCAAAAAACAATGCCTTAATTTGGGATTTATGCATGGGTTAGTAACTTAGTTAATCCCTTCAAAAATGCGCCATTATGTGAGCGTAAATTAAAACTCTCATTGGTTAGAGCAACAACAAATGGTGCGCCTAGTTCTTGTAGTCGATTTTGGTACTCCAAGAAAAGCTGTCGCATTTTCCTAGAAAACCGTTGCTTACGAAGATGAGCTTCGCTTATGCAAACGGGGTGTATTGTCAAGGGTGTTTGTTGCTCATCACTCAAATCGTAGAACCGAAACGGAAATGCCGTGCTTGCTCTAAACCCGGGCAGATTGGGGTACTGCATGGAATAATCGTTTTTAATACCCAGCTCGGCAAATTTTCTATAGGTGTTTGGAAAACGCAAGGCAAGATGGTGTTGGCGGATGGCTTTAACCGGACGGTGAATTAACCCCGAAAACCGTTCAATATCCACCGCAAGTTCTTCAGGGTGTAGAAATGACTCGTAGGACGCTAGCGGTGCCGTTGGCGCAAAATCTGACAGGCTTTTTATTCCCTGTTGATGGGCTGCATTAAAGACACTCAGTCCCTTATCATGAATTCCAAGCGCTGCATGCAATACAAAAAACATAGGGGTAGTAGGCTGTTTCTGAATAAAATCTTCTAACCAATTGAGAAGTCCTTCAAGGGGGTCTTTTCTAAAACCCAACCCTACAGTAACTCTATCAAAAAAAGGAACAAATTTTAATTGTGTTAGATCACGGATCCCCTCAAAAAATGAACGCAAAACCCCCTTGTGTTTAAACGCGTAAAGCTGCGGCACGTCGACTAACAGCGTAAACGCTTTTGAGTACTTGCTTGTGGGTGATTTAGCTGTTCCAAAAAAAGCGTTCCAAGCGTTTAAAAAACGTTCAAACCACAAATCAACAAGTGGCGTGTGTAAAAAATTATATTGATGCGCTAGCGACTGTGTGGCGGTAAACCTACCCAATTCATCCGAAACATAGGGATGATATTCTTCGTAGCGGGTCAACAAATAAAAAGAAGCAGCGAAAAAGTCAAAAGGTAGTGCACTCGTATTCCCCGAAGCAAAAAATGCAGGTAGTCCATCCCAATCAAAAACAGTAGTCTCTATTGTATTTATCCCCTGCTCTGTCAAAAGCCCATTGGCTTGTATAAAAAACTCATTTCCCAAGGGCGCATCTGCATAAGACATTTTTGGACCAATATGCGCAATAAAAGTGCTTAAATCAGAAGTGAAGGAAATTTCCTCTTCCATACGCACACAAAAAAAATGCTTAAAAATATACTGAATTCGAGGCTTGATAACGGGCGTGTAGACAAGAATCATAACACCCTACTTAAAGTTATTTTGAATCCAAGACGTGAGTTTATCGTGCGTATGTAACGCTTGCTCTATACCTTCATCAACCTGCTCGGGAGTTTCAATTTTTTGTAAATAGTGGCGCGCAAAAGATTTTGGGAAAGCATCCCCAGCATCATGATTGGCAATGTAACGCGTAAAAAGACAAGATGCTTTGGTCATGTCTTTTTGCAAATAAAACGCCAATACCGCTAACGTGTAAAGCGAATTGTTTTCAACTATAGCAGTCGTTTCGCAGTGCTGCACTTCATTAATAGCATTCAAATATGCCACCAAAGCTTCTTTGTTCTTTTTCGTGGCACGATAAAAATAGCCCTCAGCCAAGAAGCCTTCAAGTTCTTCTAAGGATTTAATTACCGTCAACCTTTCTTCCGCCTTTTTATAGCTACCGCCCAACACCCAGGGTAGCTCAGTATACAATTCCAAAAGTACCAATTGTACTTCCAATGCTTCTGGCTGTAGTTCGGATGCTACCTCAAAAGCCGATTTCATTGTGCGCACATACGGTAACGATTTCATTTGGGGCAATTCAGAAGCTAAAATCCCTGAAATTCCACCTAACAGGTACTGATATTCAAATTTTTCAGGATGGCTTTCTACTAATTTTTCGAAGATTTCGAAGGATTCCACATAGACTTTTGTTTCGGCATAGAGCATTGCCAATTCTGCAAGTTCTTCTTCAGATTTTTCAACAAGAGTATCTAACGCCTGAATACGATTTTTTTGCTCGACACTTACCTCAACAGGCTCAAAAAAGGATTGTGGGATACGCTGCCCAAAAGCCACAGAAACACAAAAAAACAAGAACACTATGCGTTGAGCAAATCCCATAAACGGTCTTTTAATTGCGTCAACCCGTGTTGCGAAACAGATGAAAACAACACAAAAGGAATATCTTTAAATGCGACCTTACATTCTGCCTCAATAGCCGTATATAACTCTTCGTCTAAAAGGTCTGCTTTTGAAATTCCAATCATAAAATTCTTATCCAACAACTCGGGATTATAGCGCGTTAATTCTTTGTTCAAAATAGTGAATTGTTCGCTAATATCATCGGCATCGGCAGGAATAACATACAGCAGTACGCTGTTGCGTTCAATATGGCGTAAAAAGTAATGCCCCAAGCCTTTCCCCTCGGCTGCACCCTCGATAATTCCTGGAATATCTGCCATCACAAAAGACAAAAAATCACGATGCTGCACTATACCCAAATTGGGTTTTAGGGTTGTAAACGGATAATCGGCAATCTTTGGTTTTGCTGAAGTAAGTGCCGCCAACAAGGTCGATTTTCCCGCGTTGGGAAAACCCACCAGACCCACATCGGCAAGGACTTTTAGTTCCATCGTAATGTCACGCTCCACACCTTCTTTTCCAGGTTGTGCATAGCGAGGTGCTTGGTTGGTTGGACTTTTAAAGTGCCAATTGCCACGACCACCCATCCCTCCGGGAGCAACGATCACATCCTCCTCAGCAGTAATTTCGGCAATGCGTTCGCCAGTTTGCGTGTCAAGAATAACAGTTCCCAACGGAACTGGAATAATAAGATCTTCGCCATCGGCACCCGTACTACGGCTTTTGCTACCGTGCTGCCCGTGTTCGGCTTTAAAATGGCGTTTGTATTTAAACGAAACTAGCGTCCACAGGCTTTTATCGCCACGAACAATTACGTGGCCTCCCCTACCGCCATCACCGCCGTCAGGGCCACCTTTAGTAATGTATTTTTCCCGATGAAAATGCGTAGAGCCTTTCCCGCCGTTGCCAGAGCTCACATGAATTTTTACATAATCTACAAAATTTCCTTCGGTCATTACAGTTGTTCAACTATAGTGGTGAGTTGCTCGGTAATAGCATCAATAGATCCTTCACCGTTAATGGCATGAAATTTTCCTTGCGCAGTATAAAAGTCAATTAGCGGAGCTGTTTTTTTGTTGTATTCCGCAAAACGGTTTCGGATTTTTTCCTCGTCTTGGTCGTCAGCACGACCGCTGTCTTTACCGCGGCTTAACAAACGGGCTACCAAAATATCCTCAGAAACCTCAAGGGCTAGTGTAGCCGAAATAGACATATTCTTTTTGGTGAGAAACGCATCCAACGCCTCTGCCTGAGAAGTTGTACGCGGAAATCCGTCGAAGATAAAACCTGCCGCTTTGGGGTGTTTGTCCACTTCGCGCTCTAGCATTTGAATGGTAACCTCGTCGGGAACCAAATCGCCCTTTTCCATATAGCCTTTTGCCAAAACCCCCAAAGGCGTTTCGTTTTTGATGTTAAAACGAAATACATCGCCAGTAGAAATATGAATGAGGTTAAACGCATCTTTTAAAAATTCCGCTTGCGTGCCTTTTCCGGCACCAGGCTTGCCAAACAAAATGATATTCTTCATGAGTGATTTTTACCACGCAAAGATATCCTATTTTAAGCAGTACACCTACTTCTTCGGTACATTGTAGAATATGCCGTACATTTGTTCTGGAAATGAAACAGGTTTTTTCTTCAGATTTTACGCTCGGCATCTTAGGGGGTGGGCAATTAGGTAAAATGCTCCTAGATGTTACCCGCCGATGGGATATCCAAACACACGTTTTAGACCCTAATGCAGAAGCTTCTGCCAAAAACAGTTGTAACCATTTTGTACAGGGAAATTTGATGGATTACGATACCGTCATTGCCTTTGGCAAAAACGTAGATGTACTCACCATTGAAATTGAACACGTCAATATCGAGGCGCTTTACGAACTCGAAAAAAACGGTGTTTTGGTGTATCCAAAACCAGCAACACTAGACGTTATTCAAAACAAACGCACCCAAAAAGAATTTTACGCAACGCAAAAACTACCCACATCGCCTTTTCTGTCGTTTCAAAACAAAGCGGAACTGATCGATGCGCTGCAAAATAACAAAATCCAATTCCCTTGTATTTGGAAAGCAGCACGCTTTGGCTACGATGGTTTTGGGGTAAAAAAATTAAACACTGTCGAAGACATACAGGCACTTCCTGATAGTGAGTGTATTGTTGAGGATTTGGTACCTATCGCCAAAGAAATTTCGGTTATTGCAGCCCGAAGTGCCTCTGGAGCAATTGCCTTGTATTCGCCGGTGGGCATGGCATTTCACCCTACTGCCAACCAGGTGGAGTTTGTTTATTACCCTGCCGAACTAGACGAAACCCTTACGCAAAAAGCGCAAGACATTGCCAAAAAATTGGTTGCTGCTTGGGAGCATGTGGGCTTATTAGCGGTTGAGTTTTTTGTAGATGAAAACAACAGCTTGCTTATCAACGAAGTGGCACCCCGCCCACACAACAGCGGTCACCTCACGATTGAGGGCTGTGTTACCTCACAGTTTGAGCAACACCTCCGCGCCATTTTAGATGCGTCCCTTGGCAACACCGATTTCTACCGCCCTGCCATCATGGCAAATGTGGTGGGACCCGCTAATGTTAGCGGTGCTTTTGTGTATGAGGGAACAGAAGTGGTGCTAAGCACCCCACAAGCCGGACTGCATATTTATGGTAAAAAAACAACCAAACCGCAACGTAAAATGGGGCATATCACCCTTACGGGTAACGATTTAAATGCTATTTTTAAAAAAATTAAAGAACTGAAAACTGTACTTCAACTAAAAGCAAAATGATATGAAGGTAGCCGTAATTATGGGAAGCAAAAGCGATCTGCCCGTGATGCAAGACGCCATTGACACCTTGGCATTGTTTGAAATTGACACCCACGTGGATATTGTTTCAGCACACCGTACACCCGAAAAAATGATGCATTTTGCCAATACTGCCCACGAAAACGGCATAGACGTAATCATTGCAGGTGCAGGAGGCGCAGCGCATTTGCCGGGCATGGTGGCTGCGGTAAGCCCGTTGCCTGTTATTGGTGTTCCCGTAAAATCGTCGAACTCCATTGACGGTTGGGATTCGGTGCTGTCGATTTTGCAAATGCCGGGCGGAGTTCCCGTGGCAACCGTGGCACTTAACGGCGCAAAAAACGCAGGACTCTTAGCTTGCCAAATTTTAGGGGTAAAAAACCCAGCACTTAGAGAAGCTATGATTGCCTATAAAGCCTCTCTGGGTGAAAAAGTACACCAAACAGCTAAAGAACTTAATGGAGGGTAAGATTAAAACTGAAGGAACATCTTAAAGTTTTCTTTTTTTACGTTTTCAGATTTTGCTTTGTCAATAATAACCAAGCCTAATTTAAAAAAATCAATAGAGTAAGTGTGGTAATTTGCGCGCAGAACATCTTTCCAAGCGCGTTTCATTTCATTATTCCAATTGATGTCATCAAAAATAAAAATGGCTTTTTCGGGAATAGAATTTAATAGCATTTCATAGTAATTTAAGGTAGGTTTGTACTTGTGATTACCATCAATGAAAATAATTTGATAAGTTGTATCTTCTTTAACAATATGTGGTAAAACATCGTCGTAAAGTGCATTATGTAAAGTAACATCCACCAATCCATGAGGGTCAATTTCTTTGAATCGATTTTGTGCAATATCACATAAACCTTTAACGCCCTCAATTGTTAAAAAAGCACCTTTCCGAAGCTTTTCTTCAGCATTTAGTTTTAATGCACTCAAAAAGTATTGACCAGAAACACCAAGGTTTGTTCCAATTTCCAAAGCTCGTAGGCTTTGTGTATTTTTAATAAGATGGAAATAAAAATGTGACCAACTTTTTGGTGTAGCGGCAGATTTACAAATTTCAGCAACCTTCCGTCTTAGTCCTTTTACAAAAATGTCGTAATTTATTTCGGAATCATTTTTAAGCAACTGTTTCCTAAAACTTTCTAAGTCTTCAAAAATAGAAAGTGTTTTTTTATCTGTTCGATTTCTTTTTTTTGTCAATTCATAGGCTTCCAAAATCTCCTTACCTAAAGAATTTTGTGATAAATTTTTTAATGTCTTATGATAATAAAAATAGACTTTAAATAGATGAAATATTTTTTGTATTCTCTTCATAAAAAATATGAGAGCACTGCTTACTATGCTCTCATTTTGGCATTTAATTTACAATTAACTTTTTACTTTTATTTTCTCCATTTATGTTCAAAATTACAACATACATACCTTTTTAAAAACATTTCTAAGACATCCCTAATCCGAAAGCCTAGCAAAAGACATTGGTTACTACACTCCCCAAAAACCATAGTATTGGAATTCCTTCCACCCAAAAAGCAGTAAAGGTCTCGGAGTGTTTGGGCGAGGCTTTAATCGCTAATCCCAAAAGCAAGAGCATGCCTATTTCCACCCAAAACAAAGCGGGTACCTGTACCGTTTGATACGCCAAAAACGCAAGACCACAAAGCAACACATACCCAAGGGTTTTCGTTCCTGAAATCCCCAACAGTTGTGGGATGGTTTTTAGGCTGGGGGCATCTTTATGCACATCGCGCAATTCAAAAGGAAGCATCAAACAGAGTATCCAAAGCACACTTTTTACAGCAACCCAAACAAACACCTGCTTGGGGAGTAAAATCAGCGGTAATAGTGCCATCGTTGTCCATGAAAGGGCAACCACAAAAACCTTAAGCGTGGGCACAAACCGCAAGCCCATATGTGCGCCAAAAGGCAAGGCATAGCAAAAGGTCAGTATGCTAATTCCAAAAAACACCCACCAAACATGGAGGGGCTGTGCCATCAACCCCCAAAAACCTAGGGCTAAAGCCACAACAAAAAGGGCGATATTCCCAACAGAAACCGCTTGCCTTTTGTACAACACGGGAACAAAGTTATGTGCGTATTGATACGCCGCCCAACCAAACGCAAAAAGGGCACACTGCATGGAAACGGAAATAGAAATACCTTGTTGAAGTGCCAAAACCCTACAAAACGCCCAAAGGGCAAGGGCTACGTGAAGACTAGATGAAAGATAGTGTTTAAGCAAGGCTGTATTCTGGAACCGCAAAAGTACCAATTGTGTTAATAACGTCCTGTTTTGCGGTTAACAACTTTAGCGTGAATTGATTAGGTTTTCTTTTTGAATTTTAGACAAAAAATTAAATTTGAATTTACATTATTTGGTTGCATTATGGATACGCAAAAATTTTCATTACGCCACATTGGTCCAAACGCCCAAGAAGTTGAGGAGATGCTTTCAACCCTAAAGGCGGCGTCTGTTGATGAACTTATTGCGCAAACCGTACCGGAATCCATACGGCTAACAAAGTCCTTTTCGTTACCCGATGCCGTTAGCGAATACCATTTCTCAAAGCACATTGCGGCTCTTGGCAAACAAAATGAGGTGTTTTCTTCTTTCATTGGGTTGGGGTATCACGAAGCCATTTTACCAGGGGTTATTCAGCGCAATATTTTGGAAAATCCAGGGTGGTACACAGCTTACACGCCTTATCAGGCCGAAATTGCACAAGGGCGAATGGAAGCCTTGCTAAACTTCCAAACCATGGTTACAGACCTTACAGGGATGGAGTTGGCAAATGCATCCTTACTAGATGAAGCCACTGCTGCTGCAGAAGCCATGAGCCTATTGTATGGGCAACGTACCCGAGAACAGAAAAAGCATAATGCTTCCAAATTTTTTGTGGATGAAAACACCTTGCCACAGACCAAATCGGTTTTGGAAACACGGGCAACTCCTATCGGTATTTCTTTGGTGTATGGAACTCCAGAAACTTTTGTGCCAACGGCAGATTTTTTTGGGGCACTGATTCAATATCCTGGTGCAAATGGCAGTATTCCCGACCTAAAATCGTTTATTGAAAAAGCCTCCGAAGCAGACCTAAAAACCGCCGTTGCAGCGGATATTATGAGTTTGGTCGTATTGGAAGCACCCGGCACTCTCGGTGCAGATGTGGTGGTGGGTAGCACCCAACGATTTGGTATTCCCTTAGGATACGGAGGGCCACACGCTGCCTTTTTTGCAACCAAAACCGACTACAAAAGAAGTATCCCTGGAAGAATCATTGGCGTAACCCAAGACAAGTCGGGAAACCGAGCGTTACGCATGGCGCTGCAAACCCGCGAACAACACATTAAGCGCGACCGCGCGACCTCAAACATCTGTACCGCACAAGTATTGCTAGCCGTGATGGCAGGGAT
>CAZSSZ010000017.1:0-17606 GCA_964609755.1 uncultured Flavobacteriaceae bacterium
AAATCTCAAACATAAAAAAAGGAGAACCAATTCCTGTGAATCAATTCTCCGATTTAGTGACCTCGGCAGGATTCAAACCTGCAACCTTCTGAGCCGTAATCAGATGCGCTATTCAGTTGCGCCACGAGGCCCTTTGCGGGTGCAAATATATCTTATTTTACCCATGCAACAAAACTAAAGTGCACGCTTTGTTACATAAGTGCGCCATGCAATTAAAAGCATTTGCCCTTTGCTGGCTTTTGCCAAATCCACACGCTTTTTGGTAAGGCTTGGCAAAAGCAGTTTGTTGCCCTTTGCCAATACCTGAAAAATTATTTTTCGCATAACCAAAGATACAAAACCCACAGACCGTATCTTCGCTAAAAAGGAATTGTGAATGCACTATTTCTTATTGGCGGGCTTGTAGCGTTACTCTTAGGTGGCGAATGGCTCTTACGTGCTGCCGTAGCTGCTGCTGTACGTTGGCGTGTGCCAAAGGTAGTGGTGGGGATGACTATCGTGTCGTTTGCGACTTCTTTGCCCGAACTTATTACGAGTGTTCGTGCTGCACTTGAAGGGCATGCTGACCTGTCACTTAGCAATGTTGTGGGTTCCAATATTGCCAACTTGGGCTTTGTACTGGGGGCTATTCTTTTGTTTGGACGTATTCAGGTAGAAAAAAGTTTTTATCGCTTTGATTGGCCCGTGGTTTTCGTGGTGTCTTTGTTGCTGTTGTTTTTGTTATTGGATGGCACCATTAGCCAAAAAGACGGCGTACTCCTATTAGCACTTTTGGTAGTGGTAATGTGGTATTTGATACGTTTTCAGCCTCCGGTTGTAGTACAAGAAGACACTACAGTTCAAGAAACTCAAACGTGGCTATGGATTGTGGGTTTTACCGTTCTTGGTTCGTTGGGATTGGCATTTGGTTCGCAGTGGTTGGTACAGGGTGCCGTGGGCTTGGCACGCGCCTATGACGTTAGCGAACGCATTATTGGCATTACGCTTGTTTCTGTGGGAACGAGTTTGCCCGAACTCGTTGCCTCTGGTATGGCGATTGCCAAAAAAGAACAGGGTATTTCGATTGGAAATTTGATTGGCTCAAACCTGTTTAATATCCTCACGGTGCTTGGCGTTACGGCTGTAATACACCCTTTGGAGTTGGTAGACCAACACTTGCTAGCCATAGATATTTGGGTGATGATAGCCTTTGCGTTTTTACTGCTTCCTTTGGTGTTTTTCCCAAAACGCTTACAACTTTCTTGGCGCGAAGGGCTTATTTTACTGGGTGCCTATTTGGCGTATATGGTGGTTACGTTGGCATAAAAGAGTTTCTTTAAGTATAAAAAAACACCTGAATTTCGAGAGTATCGAAAACAGGTGTTTTATATTTAGTCAAAAATCAGATGCGCTTATACGTCAGCTGATTTTACGGTTTTGATAATACGTGCCGCAATTTTATACGGATCAGCGTTAGAAGCAGGACGGCGGTCTTCCAACCAACCTTTCCAGCCTTTTTCAACCGTCATAATCGGAATACGAATCGATGCACCACGGTCAGAAACTCCATAGCTAAACTCATGGATAGATTGTGTTTCGTGGAGTCCCGTAAGGCGTTGGTCGTTATACGCACCATATACCTCAATGTGCTCTTTTACCACAGGACGGAAAGCTTCACAAATCTTCTCATACGTTTCTTTAGAACCACAAGTTCTAAGCGTAGTGTTAGAGAAGTTTGCGTGCATACCCGAACCGTTCCAGTCGGTAGCACCAAGAGGTTTTGGGTGATAGTCAATGGCCAAACCATAATCTTCAGCCAAACGCTCTAAAAGATAGCGTGCAATCCAAATTTGGTCACCAGCTTCAGCGGCACCTTTTGCAAAAATTTGGAATTCCCACTGTCCGGGAGCAACCTCGCCGTTAGTTCCTTCTACATTCAAACCAGCCTCTAAACAAATATCTAGGTGGCGGTCCATAATTTCACGACCAAAAGAATTTTTGGCACCAACAGAACAGTAGAATTGTCCTTGTGGTGTTTGATCTTTTGGAAAGCCTAGTGGCAAGTTGGTTTCAGGATCCCAAAGGAAATACTCCTGTTCAAATCCAAACCAGAAATCATCATCATTATCGTCAATGGTAGCACGACCGTTTGATTCGTGTGGTGTACCATCTGCGTTAAGTACTTCTGTCATTACCAAAAAAGCGTTGTTTCGCTCTGGATCAGGGTAGATAGCAACAGGCTTTAATAAACAGTCAGAAGAACCACCTTCGGCTTGTCGAGTTGAACTACCGTCAAAAGACCACATGTCAACATCTTCAAGTTTCCCTGAAAAGTCGCTTACAACTTTTGTTTTGCTGCGCAAATTGGCTGTGGGCTGATAACCATCAAGCCAAATATATTCGAGTTTTGATTTATTCATAATACTTTATAAAAGATACACAAAAATAAAATTTTATGATACCCCATTGCTATTGAGGGTGTTTTTTTGTGAACAATCATATAATTTTTATTTAACCCCTAATTCTAATAGGGTTTTATTGTAAAAAATCAAATTTATTAAGGTTATAATCGTAAATTCAAAATTTAGAATTTTAATATATTGTCTTTAGAATTAGCGTATATTTGTGTTTTACCAAAACACTTATCAACATGAATAAACTGCGTTTTCAAGCCATTCGGGACGCGGTCAACCACCGCCCTAATTCTTTTCAATCCGACCAAAAAAAATCAACCCTATTTGCAAGCCATGTCTTTACCAAAAAAGCTATGCGCACTTTTCTTACCAAGCAAGCGTACAGAGACGTTGTGGAAGCCATTGAAAAAGGGACAAAAATCAATCGTGCTGTTGCAGACCATGTGGCAGCCTCAATGAAAGATTGGGCAATTTCTATGGGTGCAACGCATTACACCCACTGGTTTCAGCCCCTAACAGGAGCAACTGCCGAAAAACACGACGCCTTTTTTGATATGGATAGCAATGGCGACAGCCTTGAATATTTTGATGGCTCGCAGTTGGTACAACAAGAACCCGATGCATCTAGTTTTCCTAGTGGAGGCATTCGCAACACCTTTGAGGCCAGAGGCTACACAGCTTGGGACCCCTCATCTCCTGCCTTTATTTATGGTTCTACGCTTTGTATCCCTACAATATTTGTGTCCTACACCGGGCAAGCGCTTGATAACAAAACACCGCTTTTACGTGCATTGAGTGCCATTGACGACGCAGCCACTCAAGTAGCAAAATATTTTGATAAGAATGTAACCCACGTGCAAGCAACTTTAGGTTGGGAGCAAGAGTATTTCCTGGTCGATAAAGCCTTGGCGGCTTCACGTCCCGACATCATGCTTGCCGGGCGTACCCTCGTTGGGCATCCTCCTCCAAAAGGACAACAACTTGACGACCATTATTTTGGCTCTATTCCAAGCCGAGCAATTAATTTTATGCGTGAGTTGGAGTATGAATCCATGCTTTTGGGTATTCCCGTGAAGACCCGTCACAATGAGGTAGCACCCAATCAGTTTGAATTGGCACCCATTTTTGAGGAAGCAAACCTTGCGGTAGATCACAATGCCTTGCTGATGGATATCATGGGTAAGATTGCTAGTAAACATCAGTTTAAGGTTTTGCTACACGAAAAGCCTTTTTCGGGAATTAACGGCTCTGGTAAGCACAACAATTGGTCGTTACAAACCAATACCGGTGTCAACTTGTTAAGTCCGGGGAAAACCCCCATGAGTAATCTTCAATTTTTAACCTTTTTTGTAACCACGATTAAGGCAGTACAAAACTATGAGTCTCTTATTCGTGCTTCTGTTGCAAGTGCCGGTAACGACCATCGATTGGGGGCTAATGAGGCACCGCCAGCAATTATTTCTGTGTTTATTGGCTCGCAACTTTCGTCGGTGTTAGACGATTTGGAAAATGTATCCAAAGGAAAACTTTCGCCTCAAGAGAAAACAGATTTAAAACTTAATGTGGTGGGTAAAATCCCCGATGTTTTATTGGATAATACCGACAGAAACCGCACGTCTCCATTTGCCTTTACAGGGAACAAATTTGAATTTCGTGCAGTAGGGTCAAACCAAAACTGTGCGATTCCCATGACGGTGCTCAACACTGTTGTTGCCAAGCAGTTGAAAGATTTTAAGGCTGAAGTAGATAAGCTCATTAAAACCAAAAAACTCAAAAAAGACGACGCAATTTTTAATGTACTTCGTGAGTATATAAAAACCACGAAGAATATCCTTTTTGATGGTGATGGATACAGTGCATCTTGGGAAAAAGAAGCCGCGCGTAGAGGCTTGTCCAATTTGAAAAAAACACCTGAAGCTCTGGCGGTTCGTGTCGAAGAAAAAATCATTGAATTGTTTGATGCTGCTGGTGTAATGAACCCCATTGAGCAAAAAGCACGTTATGAAATTCAGCTGGAACAATATGTGCAATGTGTTGAAATTGAAAGCCTTGTGTTGGAAAATATGGTGAATAACCAAATTTTGCCCACAGCATTCAAGTATCAAAATGTCTTGATAGAAAATGTTAATGGCCTAAAAGCTATTTACCAAGATGACTTTTCGAAGCACGCTCCAGTGGCACTGAAAACCATAGAAAAAATAAGCACACTAATTGAAGCATTGTCATCCTCTTGTGCCGCCTTGGTTAAAGCCAGACAAAAAGCAAATAGCATGAGTAAACTGGACGATAGGGCGCAGATGTATGCTAAAAATGTGCTACCGCAGTTTGATAGTATTCGCGACGTTGCTGATGGACTAGAACTTATTGTTGATGACGCTACTTGGCCCTTGGCAAAGTATCGCGAACTTTTATTTTTACGTTAATATGCCAAAAAACCCTTCTAACGAACGCTACCAAATGCGTGGTGTTTCTGCCGATAAAGAAGATGTTCACGCCGCCATAAAACACATAGACAAAGGTCTTTTTCCAAAGGCATTTTGCAAAATAGTACCTGATTATTTGACCCATGACGCGGAGTATTGTTTGGTGATGCACGCTGACGGTGCTGGTACTAAATCTTCGTTGGCATATATGTATTGGAAGAAAACGGGAGATTTATCAGTTTGGAAGGGCATTGCGCAAGATGCGCTTATCATGAATCTTGACGATTTACTTTGTGTGGGAGCTGTTGATGAAATTCTTATTTCTTCAACCATTGGACGCAATAAAAATTTAATTCCCGGTGAAGTTATCAAAGCCCTCATAGAAGGTACCCAAGAATTGGTGGATGAGCTTAACAGCCACGGCATGAAACTTACGCTCACTGGCGGCGAAACCGCCGATGTTGGCGATTTGGTACGCACCCTAATTGTAGATTCTACAGTTACCGCACGACTAAAGCGGAGTGAAGTAATTAATAATGCAAACATTCAAGCAGGTGATGTTATTGTTGGGCTGGCTTCTTTTGGACAAGCTACCTATGAAACGGAATACAACGGCGGTATGGGAAGCAACGGACTAACCTCGGCACGCCACGATGTGTTTCACAAATCCTTAGCTTCAGAATTTCCCGAAAGTTTTGATCCACTCGTTCCTAAAGATCTAGTCTATACGGGGAGTAAAAAATTGTTGGATGCGGTAGAGGGTGTTCCTCTAGACGCCGGAAAGTTGGTTTTATCCCCTACAAGAACTTATGCTCCCGTAATGAAAGCGATCCTTAATCAGTTGGGTAGTGCTGCCATTCATGGCGCGGTACATTGTAGTGGCGGTGCGCAAACCAAAGTCTTGCATTTTGTTGATAATGTGCATGTGGTGAAAGATAACCTTTTCCCAATTCCACCGCTTTTTGAAATGATTCAGGCGGAGTCCAAAACAGATTGGCGTGAAATGTATAAGGTCTTCAACATGGGGCATCGATTAGAGCTTTATGTTGCCCCCGAACATGCAGAATATATTATTGCGGCGGCAAATGCGTTTAATATTGATGCGCAAATTGTGGGTAGGGTTGAAGCACATTCAACGAAAAAACTTACCTTAACCACTCCAAACGGAACATTTGAATATGCGTAAGTT
Organism: uncultured Flavobacteriaceae bacterium; assembly: GCA_964609755.1. GTDB lineage: Bacteria > Bacteroidota > Bacteroidia > Flavobacteriales > Flavobacteriaceae > UBA7446. The sequence continues at coordinate 6,006 of CAZSSZ010000017.1, forward strand.
TTTATTTTTATTTCTTTTTTTGTCTACTTTCTCTGTCTTTGCTCAACAAGGGGATGATTTGTTTAACTTGTTAGAAAACCCTTCCGAGGCGGAGCAACTTTTACCCGAGCGGATGTTGGTAACCCAACGTGTGTTGTGGGGCAAAAATGGTCTTCTCAGAAAAACAGGAATTGCACCATTATCTATGGAGCAACGTCAAAAAGAGTTAAAACTCCGACGTGCCATGCTTACCACACACCAAGTATTGGGATATGCTACGCTTGCAGCCATGGTAACACAGGGAATCATAGGTGGAAAATTATACAACGGTGACTATGAGCTTTATGAATTGCATAAAGATATGGCAACGGTAGTGAATGTCGGGTATTTTACCACTGCAGGTTTATCTTTGTTTGCACCACCACCCCTTATCAATAAGAAAGTAAAAGGCTTTACTTCTGCCAAGGCACACAAAACATTGGCCACAGTACATTTATCTGCCATGGTAGCTACCAATATCTATAAAGACAAAAATCGTGAAGTTCACAAAGCAGCTGCATACACGGCTTTTGGAAGTTATGCCATGGCAGTTTTAGTATTTAAATTTTAAATATGAAAAAATATCTTTTTTTACTTCTTTTTGCGTCCATGTTTGCACCTGCCCAACAGCTGCGCGTAGATGCAGAAACTTCATTAATTACCTATGAGGCTTCGCATCCAGTGCACGATTGGTCGGGAACGTCAAACGAAGTGCAAGGAGTAATGGTTTTGGAAAATGATATTCCCAAGCGTATTGCTGTGGTAACGCCTGTTTCCGCTTTTGATTCTAAAAATAGTAATCGCGACGGTCATGCTGTAGAGGTTTTGGAGGCTTTGTTGTTTCCAAAAGTTTCCTTTTATTCGGATGAAATCACACTGGACGGAGATGTGTTAACCTTAAACGGAGCGTTGAAATTCCACGGGCTTTCCCTGCCACTTACAGCTAAGGCAAATTGGATAAAACAAGAAGATTTTTGGATACTTGAGGGAGCGTTTGATGTACAGCCGTCTAAATTTGATATCAATTTACCCTCGTTTATGTTGGTGAAAATGCGTGACAACCTAAGTATAAGCTTTCGACTGGAGTTGCGTACCTTTGTACCATAGCTTATGTTACAAGAAAAACTCGAAATTGTAAAGCAGCGTTATGATGAGGTGTCTGATCTTATCATACAACCTGATATTATCGCTGACCAAAAGCGATATGTTGCACTCAACCGTGAATATAAAGACCTCAGTGCTCTTATAGAGAAACGTACCGAGTATCTAAATGTATTGAGCAACAAAAGCGAAGCCCAAACGATTATTGCTGAGGAAAGTGATGCCGAAATGCTTGCCATGGCAAAGGAAGAGCTTGAAGAAGCTACACAGAAACTTTCAGTACTCGAAGACGAAATTCGATTTATGCTTATTCCTAGAGATCCTGAGGATGCCAAAAATGTAATGATGGAATTGCGTGCCGGCACCGGTGGTGATGAAGCAAGTATTTTTGCTGGCGATTTGTACCGTATGTATACCAAATACTGCGAAAGCAAGGGGTGGAAAGTGAGTGTTGTGGACATGAGTGAAGGAACCTCGGGCGGTTTTAAGGAAATTATTTTTGAGGTAAACGGCGAAAATGTTTATGGAACCCTAAAATTCGAGTCGGGTGTACACCGTGTGCAGCGGGTACCACAAACCGAAACTCAAGGACGCGTACATACTTCGGCAGCTACGGTAATGGTACTCCCCGAAGCAGAAGAATTTGATATTGAACTGGATATGTCCGAAATTCGGATTGAACGCACTACGTCAACCGGACCAGGAGGACAATCCGTAAATACCACCTATTCTGCAATTAAACTTCATCACGAACCCACTGGGATGATTGTGAGTTGTCAAGACCAAAAATCATCGCACAAAAACTTAGAAAAAGCCCTAAAAGTATTGCGTTCTAGATTGTATGATATGGAACTTGCCAAAAAGCAAGCGGCTGACTCTGAAAAGCGTAAAAGTATGGTTTCCTCGGGTGACCGTTCGGCAAAAATCAGAACGTATAACTATCCGCAAGGGCGTGTTACTGACCACCGAATAGGGCTGACACTCTATGATTTGCAAAACATCATTAATGGTGATATTCAAAAGCTTATTGATGAAATACAATTGCATCAAAATACCGAAAAACTAAAATTTTCAGAAGCGTTATAGTTGTATGACACATCAAAAACTTTTTGAGCAAATTCAACTGAAAAAGTCCTTTTTGTGTTTGGGGCTAGATCCTGATTTGGATAAAATACCACAACACTTGGTAGATACAAGTCAAGATCCGCTTTTTGATTTTTGCAAAGCTATCGTTGACAATGTGCAACACCTGTGTGTGGCAGTAAAAATCAATACGGCTTTTTTTGAAGCCTACGGTGTAGCGGGCTTTGCTTCATTGGAGAAGTTAATAACGTATATTTCTTCTCATTATCCGGATTTGTTTACTATAGCTGATGCCAAACGCGGCGATATTGGAAATACTTCGTTGCGTTATGCCAAAGCCTTTTTTGAGGCGATGCCTTTCGATTCCATTACTATTGCCCCGTATATGGGTAAAGATTCTGTGGAACCCTTTTTGACGTATGAAGATAAGTATGCTATTTTATTGGCCTTAACCTCAAATGAAGGAGCTTCCGATTTTCAGCTAAAATCTAACGGTGAATGGGAACTTTACAAGCAGGTTTTGACTACATCTCATTTGTGGGAAAATGCTTCTCGTTTGATGTACGTAGTGGGTGCCACCAAAGCGGAGCACCTCAAGGAAATTCGAAAACTTGTGCCGAATTCGTTTTTACTTGTTCCTGGTGTAGGGGCACAGGGCGGAAGCTTGGAAGCTGTTTTTGCAAACGGAGCAAACAAGCAAGTGGGTTTGTTGGTCAATTCTTCACGCGGCATTTTATATGCCGGTAATGATGAAAATTATACGGATGCAGCTGTAGCTGCAGCTGCAGAACTGCAACAACAAATGGCAAAACTTTTAGGGTAATGTTACACTATACGTTATATCCGCATGAAACCTCCCAGGAATGGGTAACTTTTGTTCATGGGGCAGGGGGGAGCTCTTCCATTTGGTACAAACAAATACGAGCTTACACCCAGCATTATAACGTATTGCTTCTGGACTTGCGTGGTCATGGCAATTCAAAACCAAGTTTAAAACAAGCCTTTCAAGAGCGCTACACATTTGATGTTATCGTTGCGGATATTGTGGAGGTTTTAGATCATGAAAAAATTGAAACTTCTCATTTTGTGGGTATTTCGTTAGGTACTATTCTTATCCGTCAATTGGCAGAAACCTACCCGGATCGTGTGAAAAGTATGATCATGGGCGGTGCAATAATTAAGCTCAATTTAAGGTCGCAAATTCTCATGCGTTTTGGCAATGTGGTAAAGTCGATTATTCCGTATTTGTGGCTCTATCGTTTCTTTGCCTTTATCATTATGCCCAAAAAAAATCACCGTGAATCTAGGTTGCTTTTTGTGCGCGAGGCAAAAAAGTTATACCATAAAGAGTTTTTAAGGTGGTATAAGTTAACGTCTGAGTTAACCCCTTTATTGCGCTTTTTTAGGCAAGTCGATGTGGGTATTCCAACCCTTTACATTATGGGTGAGGAAGATTATATGTTTTTACCTAGCGTACAGCAATTAGCATCAACGCAAAGTTTGGCAACTTTGGCTGTAGTACCTCAATGTGGACATGTGGTTAATGTGGAGCAACCACAGGTGTTTAACAATGCAACCCTGAAATATTTACAAGAGCTCAATTAGGTGAAAATCACCGTTTTGTTGCCGTATACCATTACTTTTTTGGCAAGGTGTTGTTTTACGGCATTGGCCAAAACAATTTTTTCTAAATCACGTCCTTTGGCAATAAGTTGTGCAATGCTGTGGTTGTGCGATACATGTGCTACTCCTTGTTCAATAATGGGCCCAGCATCGAGTTCTTCGGTCACATAGTGGCTGGTAGCACCAATAATTTTTACCCCTCGCTCAAATGCCGAGTGGTAGGGTTTTGCTCCCGGAAATGCAGGTAAAAACGAATGGTGAATGTTAATGATATTACTGGTATAAACATCAATAAGTTCGGCAGGCACAATTTGCATATAGCGCGCCAACACAATAAAATCTACTTTATGCTTTTCCAACAAGCGAAGTTGCTCGTGGGTAGCTTCTGCCTTGCGGTCTTTGGTAACGGGTACGTGATAAAAAGGAATTTCAAAGGCCTTTGCAATGGGTGCTAAATCGGGGTGATTACTTAAAATAAACGGAATTTCCACGGCCAATTCTCCCGATTTAAATCTTCCCAATAAATCGTACAGACAATGGTCGTATTTGGAAACAAATACCGCCATTTTGGGCTTGTAATCCGAGGCTTGTGCGCTCCATGTCATCGAAAAATCATTGGCAGGTCCTGCAGCAAAGGTTTCTTGAAAAGATTCTGCTGTAAGGTTTCCGTTGAATTCCGCTTCCAGACGCATAAAAAATGCGCTGTTTTCTCGGTCTACATATTGGTCGATGTAAAGGATGTTTCCATTGTTGTGGTGAATAAAATTGGTTACCGAGGCGATAATCCCTTTCTGGTCTTTGCAGTTTATGACGAGCGTAAAGCGCATGCTAAATTTTTTTCAAAAATAGGGTTTAAACTAATCCAAAATAAAAAACCTCCAACGGAACCGAGCCGTTGGAGGAATAATTATTAAAAAACAATGAAAACTAATGTTTCTTTTTAGAAGGAATAAATGGCTGCCAAAACAAATGATGAAAGGCTATCAGTTGCACCGTCAGCATTTGTGTAGAACTTATCAGAGGCACTATCAATTCTAAATTCTGGCTTGATTGTCATATTTCCAGAAGTAAGACTACCTGTAATTGTAAATGAAGTATTATCTCCATCACCAAAAGCTCCTAGCTGACCATTTTCAGTAAACGCCTCGTATCTTGCACCAAGAGCGAAAGTATCAGAGAATGCGTACTGTGGGTATAGCGCAACACCAGAAAATTCAATTGTATCATCTTCATATGTAGTAGCATTTACACCAAGGAAAAAGCTATCAGTGATATCAACTCCACCAGTAAAATCAAGTTGTGTAGCACCTTGTCCTGTTAGTAAATTGATGTATTGACCATATAGACCCAACTGCGCGCCAAACATATAGTCGTCTGAAAGCGGCTGTGCTTCTGTTGCGTCTGTAGTATTTAATACGCCTAGCATTAAAGACACATCATCAGAAATAGCTATGTCAGCTTTTAATCCTGTGTGTGAAAACGGACCATAAGAGAACATATACGATGTAGAGTAGTTAAAATTCGCTACTGGTGAAATTACCTCATATCCTAAGAATGTGTTAAAGTTACCAAGCGTTAGCGTAAAACTATCACTTACGTTGTAGTATACATATAACTGATTCACGATGCTCGAAGATCCTGTTGAGTTAAAAACAGCATCGGCACCTCTTGGTCCGTAAACCAAATCAGCAACAAATCCGCTTTTTTCTCCCTCATACGAGATCACAACGTTTGCCATACCTAAGGCAAAACCGTTCAGATTAGCAAAAGAAGTGCCGGGTGCATATTCGCTGCTTCTGAAATAGGTGTCCACAGAACCTGACACGCTAAATGATGGCACTTCTTGCGCAGTGGTAGTCATTGCCGCAGCAAGAACCAAAATAATGAGTGATTTATTAAATAGTTTCATAATTGTTATAGTTAAAATTTAGTTTATGAATTGTTTTTAGTGTTGATTTAAACGGAAGTCTGCATACGCATCCATGCCGTGTTCGCTGATGTCTAATCCGCGAAGTTCTTCTTCTTTATCTACGCGAAGACCTGCAACGGCTTTCACGATAAATACGATGAGTAAAGTTGATAGTACACAGAAGGCACCTACAATACCTACACCTGCTAGTTGGGTCATAAATTGGTCAAATCCAGCCATAGCTCCGAAAAGTCCAACGGCAAGGGTTCCCCAAATACCGCTAAATAAGTGTACTGCAACCGCACCCACAGGGTCGTCTAGTTTAGATTTTTCCATTAAGGCAATCGCCAATACCACTACAATACCACCAATAATTCCGATGAAAACGGCATCTAGTGGGCTCATTTGGTCAGCTCCCGCAGTAATTCCAACAAGACCCCCAAGAACTCCGTTCATAAACATGGTGAGGTCATAGTTTTTATAAAGAATCGTTGAAAATAACACTGCACCAATACCACCCGCAGCAGCAGCTAACGAAGTAGTAACAAGGGTTAAAGAGGTTAATTCTGGATCTGCAGAAAGCACAGACCCACCGTTAAACCCAAACCAGCCTAGCCAGAGGATAAGCACTCCAGCAGAAGCTAAAGGAAGGTTGTGTCCGGGGATAGCGTTTGCTTTGCCGTCTTTGCCGTATTTACCAAGACGTGCGCCTAAGAAATAGATCACGACAAGGGCAGCCCATCCACCAACAGAGTGAACCAATGTAGAGCCGGCAAAGTCGTAAAAGCCCCAGCTGCTCAAAAAGCCGCCACCCCATTGCCATGAACCAACAATTGGATATACTAGACCAACATAAATTACAGAGAATAGCATAAAGCTTCCCAGTTTGATACGCTCAGCAACGGCTCCTGATACAATAGTAGCTGCTGTAGCGGCAAACATGCCTTGGAAAAGGAAATCGGTCCACCAAGTATAGCCACCATCAGCGTATGCTGCGGTCATGCCATTTTCTGGAGGTGCAATGCCAAATCCGGCAAATTTTAAGAAGCCGGTTGCGCCTTCCTCAAATCCTGGGTACATTAGGTTAAACCCGCCAAGCGCGTAAACCAAAAGTCCCATGGTAATGACAAAGAAATTTTTAAATAGAATATTCACGGTATTTTTTTGACGCGTTAGTCCAATCTCAAGAAAAGAGAAGCCTAAGTGCATAAAAAATACCAGTGCTGTACAGATCATCATCCATACATTATTTGTTGTAAGTAATGCTTGTTCCATTGTTATTTAGTTTAATGTTTCTCCTCCTTTTTCGCCTGTTCTAATTCTATAGGCTTCTTCCACGGGAAGAATAAAGATTTTACCATCGCCCACTTTTCCGGTGGCACCTGATTTTAAGATGGCATCTATGGCAGGTTTAACGAAATCGTCATTGACTACTATAGATAATTTTCTGCGTTGAATTTCTGAAGTACTGTAAGAGATTCCTCTGTATACATGTCCTTCTTTTTCGTTGCCAATTCCAGTTACGTCCCAGTAACTGAAAAAAGTTACGCCTGCCTCATACAAGGCATCTTTTACATCCGCGAAGGATGTTTTTCTGATTATTGCTTCTATTCGTTTCATATTTAAATGATTTATGTGGCTCAATTAGACACATTTATACATCACACCCCCAAAATTAGGGGGGTAAAACATGATTTTTATCATTTTTTAATAAATGAGCATATAAAATTATGAGGTACAAATAATAAATATGTATAAATTATTGATATACCCCTAAAAAATATAGGGTGTGTATTAAAATATTACAATAAAAGCCGTAAAATCTATATTGATTTAGCCAAAAGATGCCCCAAAAGCACAAAACCAAGGCATAATCCGAAGCTTAATAGTGAATAACTAAAGAAATTGAGCAACTGACCCCCTTTAATATAGGAGTAGTTTTCAAAAGTAAACGTAGAAAAAGTAGTTAGCCCCCCACAAAATCCAGTTACGAATACTAATTTTTGTTGTTGGGTGAGTATTCCAGTTTCTGAAAATCCCCCCAAAAGCATCCCAATAAGAAAACAACCAATAGCATTGGCACATAAAGTTGCCCAAGGAAAGTTGATTGAAAAATGCTGTAAGGCTTTGGCAAGCCCGTAACGCACCACACTGCCCAGGCCACCACCAAAAAAAACGAGAAGTATAGCTTGTATGTTCATTACACCAAACTTTTTAAGGTTACCAATAGCCCCACAAACACCAAGAAGCCAATCAATACCCAAAAGCTTCCTTTAAAGTATTGTCGGCTTTTTTGTTTGTCCTTTATATAACTATATATAATGACAGCCGTAAAAGCGAAAACGAAAAAAAGTGCAAAAATCAATTGACCCGTGGAGAACATAGCGTTATTTTTAGCGAAACTAAAGAAAAATGCAAAACCAACTCAATGCTGTAGCAGCATTTCACAACGCTTTTGGAGTAGTGATGGCAAATCAGCCCACTGCAGATGCATCAGAAGCCATCAATCAACTGCGTCATAAACTTATGGCAGAAGAAAATAATGAATACTTAGAGGCTGCCAATAATAATGACCTTGTTGAAGTTGCAGACGCCCTTGGCGATATGCTCTACATTTTGTGTGGTACGATTCTTACGCACGGAATGCAACATATTATTGAAGACGTATTTAATGAAATACAGCAAAGCAATATGAGTAAATTGGGAGCCGATGGCAAACCTATTTACCGTGAAGATGGTAAAGTGATGAAAGGGCCGCATTACAGAAAGCCCAACCTCAAGCAGTTTTTAGATTAATCACACACCTTATAACGCCACCCAAAAGTGTCATTGGCATTGTTGTATTGGATGTCTACTAAGGCATCTTTGAGGGTTTGTGCAAAACTATTTTCAGGAAGTGGGGTTTCATAGTCAGTGCCTTTATAGCCAAACCCAATAATAGGTTGAATGACTACTGCTGTTCCACTTCCAAATATTTCAAGTAATTCTCCAGATTTCTTTGCTTCAATAAGCTCTGAAACTTTTAGAGCGCGTACTTCGGTTTGAATACCCATGTGCTCGGCTAGCGCCAAAATGCTTTTACGGGTAACCCCGTCTAAAATACTATCGCTGGTAGGTGCCGTTATTAAGGTGTCTCCAATTCGGAAAAACAAGTTCATGGTACCTGCTTCCTCAATGTATTCGTGGGTAGCGGCATCTGTCCAAATTATTTGCTGATAGCCTTCGTCTTTGGCGAGTTGGGTAGGGTAAAATTGCCCCCCGTAGTTTCCAGCGGCTTTGGCATAACCCGTTCCACCCTGTGGCGCACGACTGTAGTGATCTGCAATTTTCACACGCACATCGCCACCGTAATAGCTTGCTACTGGGGCACAGATAACCATAAAGCGGTACTCTTTTGCCGCAGAAGCCTGTACACCAGCTTCAGAAGCAAATACAAAGGGACGTACATATAACGATTTGCCTTTTCCTGATTTAACCCAATCTTTATCTAACGTAATAAGCTGTTTGAGTCCCTCCAAAAAAACTTCTTCTGGAAAGGTTGGAATGGCAAGACGCTCGGCAGATTTATTGATGCGTTTTGCGTTTTGATCGGGACGGAATAACCATACGCTGCCTGAATCGTCTTTAAAAGCTTTCATACCCTCAAAAACCGCCTGCCCATAGTGTAATACACTAGCCGCAGGAGATAATTTCATTGGGGCGAAGGGCACAATTTGGGGAGTATCCCATGCGCCGTTTTTAAAATCGCAAACAAACATATGATCGGTAAACGTGGCACCAAACGCCAAGTTATCAAAATCAACACTTCCAATGTTGGAGCTTGTCGATGGAGTGATGTTTATCAGTTTTTTCATCTATTTAAAATTGCACACACTACTTTTGATTGGTTTTAAATCTGCTGGTGCGTATTGCTGTTTATTGTTGAATACCGTTGTAGGTTTTCATAAAACAAAAATAACAAAATCTTGGGTGCGCAACTCATCTGCTGTACATTTACCAAAAAAAAATGCGCATTTTAATTTCAGGAGCAAGCGGTTTGGTTGGTCAGGCACTTATTCCTACTTTAAAAAAATCAGGTCATCAAATACGTGTCCTTACCACGCGTAAGAATACAACAGCTTTTTCCAATGATGTGTCAGCACATTATTGGAACCCAGAAAAAGGAATTTTTGACCCTAACCTTCTTAACGATGTTGATGCTATTATTAGTTTGGCAGGAGCTAAAATTGCACAGCGGTGGACAATCGCTGCTAAAAAATCAATTCTAGACAGCAGGGTTTTGGGTACTCGACTACTTGTTGATGCACTCAAAGCAAACAAAAAACACAACGTTTCTCATTTTATTTCCGCTTCCGCCATAGGTGTTTATCCGTCTTCTAATACAAATATTTATAGCGAAAATGAAACAGTGCTAGCCAATACTTTTCCCGGGCAAGTAGTACAGGCTTGGGAAGCCGAAGTGGACAATACCGCTACTGTTGTGAAAAGCGTGAGTAAAATTAGAATAGGACTGGTTCTTGCCAAAGACGGTGGCGCATTGATACCTCTAGCAAAGCCAACATCCTTTGGTTTGGGTGCTTGGTTTGGTAAGGGCACCCAATGGCAATCGTGGATACACATTCAAGATTTGGTGCGTTTGTTTGCCTTTTCCCTAGAAAATCCCGGGTGTTACAATGGTGTGGCACCAAAGCCCGTTACCCAAAAAGAATTGGTAAAAACCATTGCCAAAACCTACTGTGTGCCACAATGGTTACCTGGTGTCCCTAAGTTTTTTATCAAAACCATTATGGGCGACATGGCATCGGTGTTGTTTGATAGTATTTATGCGTCTAGTGATAGTGTCCAAAAACAGGGTTTTGAATTTCAATTTCCCACAATTAATGCGGCATTGAACGACTTACTTCCTTTGCAAAACAAAAAATAGTGTCATTTTGACATAGAAGCTTTTTTGGCAGTACTTTTGCCCAGCAATAAAAAAACGTATATGGCAGCCAAAAAGAAAGAAAACGTTGTAGAGGAAGAAGTAACACAGGAATCACAAGCCGCTCAAGAAACGGTTGAAAAAGATCCTTTGGCAGAAGTACAATCGGCTTTTGAAGAAGAGAAGAACAAGTTTTTACGCCTGTTTGCCGAATTCGAGAACTACAAAAAGCGGACAGCAAAGGAACGCATAGAATTATTTAAGACCGCCTCTCAAGAAGTGATGGTGGCACTCTTACCCATTTTGGATGATTTTGAACGTGCCCTAGCCGAGTTGGATGAAAACGATGAAAAATTAGCGGGTATCAAACTCATTTATAACAAATTCAGCGACACCTTAAAGCAACAAGGGTTGACCAAAATGGATATTGAACCCAAGGCTGCTTTTGATGCTGAAATACATGAAGCCATAACACAACTCCCTGCGTCTGAAGATTATCCTAAAGGGTCTATTATTGATGTGGTAGGTGCTGGTTATAAACTTGGAGAGTTAATTATTCGCTACCCTAAAGTAGTGGTAGCACAGTAAATGATGAAAGAAGATTATTACGACATATTGGGGGTAAGCAAATCGGCTTCTGCAGCTGAAATCAAAAAGGCATACCGAAAAAAGGCGATAGCCTATCATCCCGACAAAAATCCAGGAGATACAGAAGCAGAACAAAAGTTTAAGCAAGCTGCTGAGGCTTACGAAATACTTGGTGATGAGCAAAAGCGCGCACAGTACGATCGTTTTGGACATGCGGCTTTTGAAGGCAACCAAGGATTTGGCGGTGGCGGTATGAACATGGATGACATTTTTAGTCAGTTCGGCGACATTTTTGGTAGTGCCTTTGGGGGTGGTTTTGGTGGCTTTGGCGGTGGTCAACGCAGGGCAAAAGGCACAA
>CAZSSZ010000018.1:0-16611 GCA_964609755.1 uncultured Flavobacteriaceae bacterium
GAATGGTCATTTGAAAACCACCATCACCAATAATAGCTACTACTTCACGCTCGGGCGCACCCATTTTTGCCCCTATAGCTGCAGGCAAGGCAAAGCCCATAGTGCCTAATCCGCCCGAAGTAACGTTACTTTTTGAATTAGAGAAACGCGCATAACGACAAGCAATCATCTGGTGTTGCCCTACATCAGAAACAATTACCGCATCGTCGTTAGAAGCGCGGTTGATTTCTTTAAGCACTTCGCCCATGGTCAATCCTTCTTTGGTAGGGTGTAAATCGTTTTTGATTACTTTCTCATATTCAATTGCTTCGTGCTTTTTGAATTCAGCAAACCAATCCGTGTAGGGTTTTGGAGAAACTTTTTCGGTAAGCAATGGAAGAGTTTCTTTAACATCGCCCAAAACAGCTACATCGGCAGTAACATTTTTGTTGATTTCAGCAGGATCAATTTCTAAATGAATAACCTTAGCCTGTTTTGCATAGGATGCCAAATCACCAGTAACACGATCATCAAAACGCATTCCAATGGCAATCAACACATCACATTCATTAGTGAGTTTATTGGGCCCATAATTTCCGTGCATTCCTACCATTCCTACGTTTTGCGGGTGGTCTGTAGCAATTGCGGATACCCCTAAAATTGTCCAAGCAGCTGGGATATTCGATTTTTCTACAAAGCGCTTAAACTCAGCTTCAGCCTTGCCCAAAATAATCCCTTGACCCCAAACGATTAAGGGTTTTTTAGCAGTAGCGATAAGCGCAGCAGCTGCATCAATAGAAGCAGTATTTACCTTAGGAATAGGCTTGTAGCTACGTACACCATTGCAGGGCGTATATTCAAAATCAAAGGAGGCGAACTGAGCATCTTTGGTGATATCTACCAGAACAGGGCCCGGACGCCCCGAGCGGGCAATGTAAAACGCCTTTGCCATAATTTCTGGTATTTCAGCAACATCCGTTACCTGATAATTCCATTTGGTGACAGGCGTAGAGATACCAATAATATCTGTTTCTTGAAAGGCATCAGAACCTAGCAAATGGGAAGGGACCTGACCTGTGATGCATACCATAGGCGTAGAGTCAATCATGGCGTCGGCAATACCTGTCACCAAATTTGTGGCACCAGGACCTGAAGTGGCTACACATACACCTACTCTACCGCTTACACGTGCATAGCCTTGTGCGGCATGTGTAGCCCCTTGCTCGTGTCGTGTGAGCACGTGCTGGAGTTTGTCTTGAAATTTATACAGTTCGTCGTAAAAAGGCATAATCGCACCTCCGGGATAGCCGTAAATAAGGTCAACCCCTTCTTCCAAAAGGCAATGGATAAGTGCTTCAGAACCTGTAATGTTTTGTTTTTTCATGGATTATTCGTCAGTTACACAACCCTGAGAAGCTGTGGAAACTGCTTTCGCGTATTTGTATAAGACTCCTTTTTGTACTTTTAAATCTGGAGCCGTCCACGCAGCGCGACGCTTATCAAGCTCCTCATCTGATAATTGTACATGTAATTCGTTTGTTTGGGCATCTATACGTATGATGTCGCCATTTTCTAAAAGACCAATAACACCACCCAATTGAGCTTCTGGTGTAATATGTCCAACCACAAAACCGTGTGTGCCTCCAGAAAAACGACCATCTGTAATAAGGGCAACTTCTTTTCCAAGTCCTGCGCCCATAATGGCTGATGTTGGTTTTAGCATTTCGGGCATACCCGGACCTCCCTTAGGTCCTTCGTATCGAATAACAACCACTTCTCCTTTTTGAACTTCTCCAGCTTTAATTCCTGCGTTGGCAGCAAATTCACCATTATATACTCTTGCAGGTCCTTCAAAAGCCAATCCTTCTTTCCCTGTAATTTTTGCCACAGAACCGTCAGAAGCAAGGTTTCCAAAAAGAATACGGATATGTCCAGTTTCTTTGATGGGATTATCAAGAGGGCGAATCACTTTTTGGTTTTCAGAAAGCGATGGCACATCTGCCATATTTTCTGCCAATGTTTTGCCTGTTACAGTGATACAATCGCCATGCAACATACCGTTATCAAGCATAAACTTGATTACAGCAGGGATACCACCAATACGGTGAACATCCTCCATCAAATACTTTCCACTTGGTTTCAAATCTGCCAAGAAAGGTGTTGAGTCACTGATGCGTTTAAAGTCATCCAATGTAAATTCTACTCCTGCAGCTCTGGCGATTGCCAAGAAATGTAGTACCGCATTTGTAGAACCCCCAAGAACGGTTACCAAACGAATCGCATTTTCAAGTGATTTTTTGGTTACAATGTCCTTAGGTTTAATATCTTTCTCAATGAGTAAGCGCATCGCTTTTCCAGCAGCAACACATTCATCTATTTTGTTTTGACTTTCAGCAGGGTTTGAAGAATTGTACGGAAGCGAAAGTCCCATTACTTCAACAGCAGACGCCATGGTATTCGCCGTATACATACCGCCACAGCCACCTGGGCCGGGACACGCGTTTTGGATCACTTCTTTATACTGTGCTTCGTTAATGGTACCCGCAACTTTTTCACCCCATGCCTCAAAAGCCGATACAACATCCAATTTTTTGTCGGCAACACACCCTGAAGCTATAGTACCACCATAAACCATGATACTTGGGCGATTAAGGCGCAACATTGCCATGACAGAACCCGGCATGTTTTTGTCGCATCCCACAACCGCTACCATACCGTCATAAGACATTCCTCCCATTACCGTCTCCATCGAATCGGCGATTAGATCACGTGAAGGCAACGAAAAACGCATTCCGGGTGTCCCCATAGAAATACCATCACTCACACCTATGGTGTTAAAAACCAAACCGACTAGGTCAACTTCTTGGGTACCCTTTTTAATTTCTTGCGCCAAGTCATTAAGGTGCATATTACACGGATTGCCTTCGTAACCAGTGCTGGCAATACCAACAAAAGGTTTCTTAAAATCTTCATCCGTTAGACCAATAGCATGTAGCATAGCTTGCGCTGCCGGTTGGCTAGGATCTTGTGTTACAACTTTTGAGTAGCGATTGTGCCCCATTTTTCGTTTTAAATAAGAGTTTGCTAAAATACAAAACCACATCAAATTAAAAGAAGGCATTTTAATCTCATTTTTTTTATTGTTAAAAAAACTTTGAACAGTACCAAAGAGCCACGATTTTAGCTTTTGTTTGCATGATAGCTATCGTAAAAACACGCATACTACTTATACAAATGAAAAGCCTATTTTTACATATTCGCAAAGCAGTGAACCACAAGTGCACATGAAACAGAATATTACACTAGATCATTTAAAAGCCAATCAAACCGACTTTTTTAACACAGGCAACACTATGCCTGTAGCAAAACGCATCGAGTACCTTAAGGCACTAAAGCGAAGTATTTTTAATCACGAAAATGAAATCATTGCTGCGCTTCAACATGATTTGGGCAAACCCGAACCAGAAATTTGGTTGGCTGAGATACATGTAACGCTTCAAGAACTCAAAACCGTTTTAAAAAATCTTAAGCATTGGGCAAAGCCTAAACGCATTCCGGGGAACTGGGTAAACACACCCAGCAAAGACTGGATAATCCCTGAACCTTATGGGGTGACATTACATATTGCCCCATGGAACTATCCGTTTCAATTGGCGTTAAATCCACTTATTGGTGCCGTAGCTGCTGGAAATACCGTGGTCTTAAAGCCCTCTGAACATGCTCCTAAAACTGCTGAAATACTCAACATAATCCTTAGCGAAGTATTCCCACCGGAATGGGTAGCTGTTGCCCAAGGTGGTCCTGAGGTGGCAAAGGAATTGTTGGCACAACGTTGGGATTACATCTTTTTTACTGGAGGGGTTAGCATCGCTAAAATTGTGGCAAAAGCCGCTGCGGAACACCTCACACCCACAACCTTAGAATTGGGTGGAAAAAACCCCTGTATTGTTGACCATACGGCAAATATTGCGGTAAGTGCACGGCGTATTGTTTGGGGAAAATTTATGAATTGTGGTCAAATATGCATGTCGCCTGATTACGTTTTGGTGCATCATAGTAAGTATAATGAATTGGTTGAAAATCTTAAAAAAGAGATTGTACGCATGTACGGTGAAAACCCTAAAACTTCTCCCGATTATGCGCGATTGGTACACCAAGGGCATGTAGAAAAAATGAAAGCTTTATTGATAAATCAAGAAATTTTACACGGCGGTGAAATAGACGAAAAAGACCGTTACGTTGCCCCGACACTTGTAGCTTTAAATGATTTGGAAAATAAGCTCATGGAAGATGAGATTTTTGGTCCTATTCTACCGATTATTACATATAAAAACGAAGAGGAAATCCATCAAACGGTAAGGCATTTTGAAAAACCATTATCTTTTTATGTGTTCTCGGAGCGCAAAAAGTGGGCACGAAACCTAATGAAAAAGCACAGTTTTGGTGGAGGTATGATTAACGACGTAATTGTGTATTTCACGAATGATAAACTTCCTTTTGGTGGTGTAGGGCACAGCGGCGTAGGGAGTTATCACGGAAAATATTCGTTTGATACGTTTACACACTACAAACCCTACGTGGAACGTCCCACTTGGTTTGACCCCAAACAACGGTATGCGCCCTATGAAAAATCGTTTCCGTTGCTGAAAAAGATTTTGCGTTGGACAAGTTAGCCCAACCAACCTTCTCTATCTAAGCTACGGTATTGTATCGCTTCGGCAATATGTGAGTCGTTTATGTGGTCAACACCTTCCAAATCGGCGATGGTACGCGCTACTTTTAGAATTCTATCGTATGCCCGCGCCGATAAGCGAAGCCTATCCATTGCAGTTTTTAGTAAGCTTAGTGAACTTTTAGAAAGGGCGCAAAATTTACGAATCTGTTTGGTGTTCATTTCGGCATTGTGATGCACTTGGGGCACATCGGCAAAACGATGTGCTTGTCGTTCCCGAGCTGCAATCACACGCTCTCGAATGGCGGCACTGGATTCTGCCAAGGGCGTTTGCGCTAACTTCTCAAAAGGAACGGGCTGTACTTCTACGTGTAAATCTATTCGATCCAATAAAGGACCTGAAATTTTTCCCAAATAGCGTTGCATTTCGGCAGCCGAATGTCCTGGAGAGGCTTTGTCATCGTGAAAATAACCCGAAGGAGTTGGGTTCATACTTGCTACCAACATAAACGATGCGGGATAGGTCAGCGTAAATTTTGCTCTGGCAATGGTTACTTCCCTGTCCTCTAAGGGTTGACGCATCACCTCCAAAACGCTACGCTTAAATTCGGGCAACTCGTCCAAAAATAACACGCCGTGATGCGCTAATGATATTTCACCGGGTTGCGGATAGGTACCGCCACCCACAAGTGCCACATCGGAAATGGTATGGTGTGGCGAGCGAAAGGGTCGTTCGTGGATGATGCCACTCCCCTTCATTTGTCCTGCAACAGAATGAATTTTAGTTGTTTCTAGGGCTTCACTTGTGGAAAGTGGTGGAAGAATACTAGGCAAACGTTTGGCGAGCATGGTTTTCCCGGCACCGGGTGGTCCAATAAGCAAAATATTATGTCCGCCAGCAGCAGCCACTTCCATACAGCGCTTTATGGACTCTTGCCCTTTTACGTCCTCAAAATCCAAAATACTTTTGTGCACCGACCGCAATTGTGCCTCCAAATCGTATTCCACACGATTCTCAATGTGGTATTTTTCCAAAAACGCAATAAGTTCTGTGAGATGCGAAAACGCATGCACTTCAATGCTGTCTACAATAGCGGCTTCTTGCCCATTTTCTTGAGGCACCAAAATTCCTGTAAAGCCATCCGCTTTGGCTTGAAGTGCCATGGGGAGCACCCCACGCACAGGACGTAGCGTTCCGTCTAGAGACAATTCACCCATAATCAACCATTTTTCCAAATGCGTAGGAACGACTTGCCCCGAGGCAACCAAAATCCCCAACGCAATAGGCACATCGTAGGCTGCGCCTTCTTTGCGCAAATCGGCAGGTGCCATATTTATGGTAATCCGTTTTCCAGGTAATTTATACCCACATTCCATAACGGCAGCAGCAATGCGGTGGTTGCTTTCCTTAACGGCATTGTCGGGCAAGCCTACCAAATGATAGCCCACACCGGGATGTATATGCACTTCGATAATTACGTTTTGGGCATCAATGCCAAAGACGGCACTTCCAAAAATTTGGGTGAGCATAAATAGGTATTTTGTATAAAAATATAAAAATTATTAGTCAATACAGAAACGAAAGGGATTCGAATGTTTTTCTAGGGCTTCTTTTCTGGATTCGCTTTAGTGGGAAAAACAGCATAAACGATTACCTCATTTTCCTGCTCAACAAACTCATAGACCAGCACAAACGGAAAACTGCGTAGAACTGCTTCTCGATAGGGTTTTTTGGATTTAATTTGAAAAAGTTCGGGGTAAGTAATTATATAATCAAGAATTGCTTTTACTTCGGCAACAAAGCGGGAACCCAATCCAATGGTTTTTTCCTAATACTAAAGATAGGCAGATACAATATCCGATACGGCATCCCTACGAAAATTAAGAAGACATGCCATGCGTATTTTTCAGTTCATGTTGGACTTCCTCCCAAGAAAGCGATGTGTCTTTACCTGAAAGATAAAGGCTTCTTCGCCTATCAAGTTCTGAGAGTTGCGCCTCGGTAAGAGTGGTTGGGGTGGTTGCATTGGTGTGGTAGATATCAATAACTTCAACAATGCGCATAAGAAGCTCAGCATCGGCATTCTGAACAGAATTGGATATCTTTTTTTTGAGTGCTGCTGTTTTCATACGTAAGCCATTATGACATTCAAATTTATAAAATTTCACGTTCTTTGCCCCTATGAATGAAAAAGAATTTAGAGCCCTTTGCGGGCAATTTGCCACTGGTGTAACCGTTATTACAACTTCGCACAATGACAGTCCTTTTGGTTTTACGGCAAACTCCTTTACTTCGGTTTCTTTAGACCCTCCTATCGTATTGTTCTGCCTAAAAACGGAATCTGCCACAAACAAAGCTTTTCAAGAAAGCAAACGCTTTGCCATCAATATTTTGTCGGAAAAGCAAGAAGACATTTCCAATACGTTTGCCAACCCAAAAAACAGCCAAAAAGAACGTTTTGACACCGTAGCACTTGCTGAACAAAACCTTCCAGTTTTAAAGGGAACTTTAGGTTATATGGCAGGAGAAATAATCCAAACCCATGAAGTGGGCGACCACATGGTGTATTACGGAAAAGTAACTGACGGGGAACTTTTTGAGGGCAACCCCCTACTCTATGCTAAAGGCGGGTACCAGCGGTTGGGTTGATTTTGCCGCCGCAATACCTTCTTTTAACCATGCCGCATAGGTAGTTGCATCCGTATACTGTATCGGTGGATTTAGAATGGTGCCGTCTGGTAACATGAGCACATAATACGGCTGTGAAACGGATTTAAAGTTTAGTGCTTGAAACGCGGACCACTTCTGCCCAACTGTAGTTAAAGTTCTCGTACTTCCGTCAGCATAGGTGATGATTTGTTGGTCTGCTTCAGCCAAAGGCTTTCTATCATCCACATACAACGAAATGAGTACCACCTCATCGCGGAGGAGTTCAAAAATTTCAGGCTTTGTCCAAATGTTTTCTTCGACTTTTCGGCAATTCACACAAGCCCAACCTGTAAAATCTAGCAATATAGGTTTTCGCTGTGCTTCGGCTACAGCCTTTCCAGTTTCAAAATCTTTGTAGCAATCCAAATTTAAAGGACAATCCGATTCCGTTTCATAGACGGAATAAAACGTAGGTGGCGGAAAACCACTCAACGCACGTAAAGGGGTCATAGAGTTTGGCAATAATCCCTGTGCCAAATACAGAACAAACAGCACCACCAACACCCCCAAAAGCCGTTGAAAGCGAAACACTTTTTTGGCCGCGGTTTGCAAAAAAGCTAATCCGCCAAACAAGAAAATTGCCCACAATAGTAAAATAAGCATCCAGATTCCAATAAAGACTTCACGCGGCAATATGCTCCAGCCTTGTACCATATCGGCGTTTGACAAAAACTTCAGCGCAAGGGCAAGTTCAATAAATCCTAAAGACACTTTTACGTTGTGCAACCATCCCCCCGATTTGGGTAGTTTACTCAATATGTTTGGAAAAAACGACAGCACCCCAAAAGGCAATGCCAAGGCCGTACCAAATCCCAACATGCCAGCAGTAAGTTGTAGGGCACCACCATCTGCGGTAAGCGAACCTACAAGCAACGACCCTAAAATGGGTCCTGTGCAAGAAAAGGACACCAACGCCAACGTAAGTGCCATAAAGAAAATACCCAGATAGGATGATTTTGCCGAAGCCTCATCTGATTTAGACGACCAAGCCGATGGAAGCGTAATATCAAACAATCCAAAAAAGGAAAGGGCAAATACCAAAAAAACAGCGAAAAAGACCATGTTGAGCACCACATTCGTAGCAATGGAATTCAGCACTTCGGGGCGCAATTGATCTAAAAAGTGAAAGGGCAAACTCAATAAGGCATAGATTCCAATGATGGAAAACGTATATGCCAACGAACGGCGAATGCCTACTGCCCTACTTGAACTACTTTTTGAAAAGTAGGAAACCGTAAGCGGAATAAGTGGAAACACGCATGGGGTGAGCAATGCCAAAAAGCCACCCAACAAGCCCAAAACAAAAATGCCCCACCACGAGGCGTTTTTAGTAGCTACAGAAGCTTCTAAAAGTTCCGTGTTTTTTAGGTTCAGCGCAAGACTATTTCCATCTACTTCAATATCCGTCAAGTCGCGATTTGTGGCATTTACAATAGAGCCATCAGTAGGAATCTCAAGGGTTTCTTCTCTAAAAATACAGACCGCGTCATCGCACGCCTGGTACTCAATAGTAACTTTTATATCCGCATCTTCGGTTATTACAGCTTGCACCAGCACTGCGCTTTCTGTAAAGTACGAGAGTTCCATTTGAAAAATAGGGTCAAAACCCGATTTGGGTGTAGTGCCCTGAATGTCACCAACAACTTTAGCATTATTCCAAATAAATACGGTTGGCAAAGGTCCGCCTTCGGGCAAATCTGTACTGTAAAGTTTCCAGTTTTCCTCAATGGTGGCACTGAGTACCACATCATACGTATTCGTATCGGTTTTACGTGCCTGTGCGCTCCATTGCACAGTGTTTTGCGCCCATAGGCTTTGAGTAAGCAAAACGAAAAAAAGAATTGCTCTCATATTATTTTGATTTGGAGTGAAGTTGATTTTTCATTTGAAGCAAACCTACGGTCTATTCGTTTTCCAACAACCCAAATTACATCATTTTTATTACACAACACCCATTGGTTATTTTTATCCTCGCTAGACATTTTCTCGTCCTTGAAGAATTTAGACAACTTTTTTTTGCCTTTCATCCCTGTTGGATAAAAGAAATCGCCATCCTCCCAACGACGCAAAACAAGTGGGAACGAGAGTTTATCCGCATCTAAATGAGCGCAATTAGCTGCATTTTCATGGGTTGCCCCGTCTGTAATATCTAATCGAATGGGATATTCAATACCTTCTTTGGGCACTAAAAAATGTTTCTCAATTGCATTTTCTCCATTTAGAGAAGATAGAATAAGGTATTCTCGTTCTCTGAGCAATTGGTGCGTAGCACTTTCACATTTTTTTCCAGAGTGGGTATTTAGTAGTTTTTGGATTTCAGACACATTAAAACCATATGGTGAAAACAACTGGTGCAACCAAAATGTTTGTGGATTTAAATTCAGAACTGAAGCCAATGGAATTCGGGTAAATTCATCTTGCTGTATCCACTGGGATTTGATGTTTTCCACATGAATGGCAATTGCCTGGGCAGCATCTTGTAAATGTTGCATGGCGGTTAGTGTATTTGCTGCCGTTTGTGGTGTTAGGGCTAAAAATTCGGGCAACAGCTTATGGCGAATGGCATTTCTCAAATATTTTGTGGATTGGTTTGATGCGTCTTCGCGCCAGCTTAGGTTATTTTCCTTAGCATAGGCAATCAATTCTTCCTTAAAAAAAGGCAATAAGGGTCGAATCAGAAAACCTTTTTTGGCACGAATACCCCCCAAACCATCAACGCCACTCCCTCTAGATAGGCGCATAAATAAGGTTTCAAGTTGGTCGTCGGCATGATGTGCGGTAAGTACTGCATCGTATTGATGCTTTTCTTTGAGTTCCAAAAACCATGTATAGCGCAACTCCCGGGCTTTTTCTTGAATTCCAGCGGATTTGGGGTCTATTGGTGAAACGCGAACATGAACGGAGACGTTACGTTCATCTGCCAATGCAGCTACAAAATTCTCATCCAAATCGCTATCGGTGCCACGCAACTTATAATTCATATGTGCAATGCCAATTGTATAGCCACATCGGCGAAGCAAATGGACAAGCACCACACTATCCACCCCACCGCTAACGGCAACCAATAGCTTTGGGCTAGTTTCTCCCAAAAGGGATTTCAAATGGGTCTTAAATCGTTGTTCCATTTTCAGTAGGCAAAATATGTTTATTTGACAAAACACGCTTTATGGCAGCAGCCTTGAGTTGGCATTCGTCATACTCTTTTTCCACGTCGGCAGCGGCGGTTAGCGCACTCCCTACATGGGTAGAAAGGTATTGTTTTTCGGCATCGTAAATTATACTTCTGATGACCACATTAAAATCAAAATCGCCATTGGGCGCAAAATACCCAACCGCTCCGCTATACAACCCGCGTTGGCAAACCTCATAATGATCAATAAGTTCCATGGCACGCTGTTTGGGCGCGCCCGTCATGCTACCCATTGGAAAACATGCCTCAATGATATTTAAAGAATTTGCAGTAGAGTCACAAGTAGCTGTTACCGTTGAAATCATTTGATGGACTTGTGAAAAAGGGTAAACAGCACATTTTTCAGGAACCGCAACCGAACCTTTTAGGGCAATTCTGGATAAATCGTTGCGTACCAAATCCGTTATCATAATATTCTCGGCGCGTTCTTTCGTATCTGTTTTTAGTTGTTGGGCTGCTGCGTTATCCAAAACAGCATCTTCGTGACGTGCAGCTGTCCCCTTTATGGGTTGAGAAATAAGGCTATTTCCCTCTCGCTTGAGAAACCGCTCTGGCGAAGCGCACATCAAATGGGTGTTTTCAATGTGTAAATACGCAGCAAATGGAGTTTTGGCAACAGCATTTAAATTATTAAAAAGTTGCTGAGGGGACACAGAAACTTCTTTGGCAAACCATTCCATACAATAATTTACCTCGTAAATATCGCCTCGCAAGATATGCTGCTGCAAAGCATTTGCCTTCTCAATGTACTCCGATTTAGAAATTCGAGGGGTTAAGTCTATTGAAGCTTTTTCATCATACTCTAATGGAGTTTCTGCTAAAATTTTATCAAAATCATCTTTAGCATCATCCTCGCTTAGGTAATGTGCTGTCAATACATCTCCCTTCAAAAGCCATACTTTTTCAGGACAAAAAAACTGAAGCTCTGGAATAGAAGTATATGCCAGATTAGATGGTGTAACACGTTCCCATGGGGTAGAAAATTCGTAGCTAAAAAAACCAAAAAGCCAATCGGAGCCTACAGTGCTAATTAATTCTTTTTTAGTGAGGATATTTTTGTAAGAATCTACAGCCAAAACAGCATCATAGGTGCGTTTTTGGTGCGGATAATCGTTTGAGTCATACCACGCCACAGGACTTTTGTTTGCAGCCCAAGCAAAGAGTTTCGCCTTGATATTTGGCAAATCTTTTACGTTAAAAACTGTTTTTGTGCGTGTTACCAATTCAATGATTTATAAATGAGCAAAATTACGAATTATGAATTACGAATTATGAATTACGAATTACGAAATGTAAATATTGGAAGGAGTCTAACTGCCAAAGGCAAGTAAAGTTTAAAAGATTTTTTTGAACCCCTTGCTATATTCTTAGAAACAGCTATATTTGCAGCATGACTGTAAACCTAGTTTCACGTTTTTCCAATTCCCCGCGCTTTCGTCGCCCCTTGGGGTAATTCTATAGTTATGAAACTTAGGTGTGTCCGGTTTCCTCCTCCGTTTTTTTTCAGTCTAACTCACTTTCAATACTAACATGGAAATTCAAGTTGCTAAACGCATACATGTAACGTATGCCAAAATCATTTCGGAAACCATAACTACTTCTGCACAAGTTCGCGGAACGGGAATTGCGCGTCGCACTCCAGAGTATATCCAACAAAAAATTGAATCCGGGAATGCCATTATTGCCTTAGACGGCGATACTTTTGCTGGCTTTTGTTACATAGAAGCCTGGGGGCACGAAAAATATGTGGCACACTCGGGGCTTATTGTAGCACCCGAATACAGAGGGATTGGCTTGGCAAAAAAAATTAAAAGTCGAATTTTTGAGTATTCAAAAGAAAAGTATCCACAAGCCAAAATCTTTGGAATAACCACTGGTTTGCCTGTAATGAAAATCAATTACGATTTGGGGTATCGTCCAGTAACATTTTCAGAACTAACCGATGACCCAGACTTTTGGAAGGGCTGTCAAACCTGTAAAAACTACGATGTGCTTACACGAACCAACCGTACCATGTGTTTGTGTACAGGTATGCTCTACGATCCAACTACTGCCAACAACGGCAAGAAAAACAGATTACAAACATTTAAAAACGCCTTTAAACGATTAAAAAAATGAAAAAATTAGTTTTAGCCTACAGCGGCGGATTGGACACTTCATACTGTGTTAAATCGCTGAGTGAACAGGGATACCAAGTACATGCCGTTAGCGTGAATACTGGCGGTTTTGATGCTGCCGAAGTTGAAGCCCTAGAGAAAAAAGCATTGGCACTAGGCGCACATTCCTATACAAGTATAGAAGCAGTAGAAACCTTTTATCAAGACATTGTAAAGTATTTGATTTTTGGAAACGTACTCAAAAACAACACTTATCCGCTTTCGGTTAGTGCCGAGCGTGTAACGCAAGCCGTTGCCATTGTGCGCCATGCCAATGAAATTGGCGCAGGTTTTATCGCACACGGCAGTACAGGCGCCGGAAACGACCAGGTGCGTTTCGATTTGATTTTTCAAACACTAGCACCCGAAATTGAAATCATTACTCCCATCCGTGACCAAAAACTGTCGCGTGAGGAAGAAATCAATTACCTGAAACAACACGGCGTAGATTGGTCTTGGGAAAAGGCGCAATATTCCATAAACAAAGGGCTTTGGGGAACGTCTGTGGGCGGAAGCGAAACGCTAAAATCAAAGCAACCCCTCCCCGATACTGCCTACCCCAATTCGTGTACCAAAACGGATGCGGAGCACATTTCGTTGCAGTTTGAACAAGGCGAATTGGTAGGAATTAACAACAAAACATATACGCCTGTTGCAGCTATTCAAGCCTTGCAAGAACTGGCTGCGCCGTTCGCGATTGGGCGTGATATCCATGTTGGCGATACCATTATTGGGATCAAAGGGCGTGTTGGTTTTGAAGCAGCAGCAGCACTTGTGGCTATCAAGGCGCATCATTTGCTAGAAAAACATACGCTTAGCAAATGGCAATTGCACCACAAAGATTACATCGGATCGTATTATGGAATGATGCTTCATGAGGGACAATATTTAGACCCTGTCATGCGTGACTTTGAAGCCTTACTCACCAACAGCCAGCAAACGGTTACGGGAACCGTATTTGTCACCCTTCACCCTCACCGATTTACGCTAGACGGTATCGAATCCAAATACGATTTGATGGACAATTCGTTTGGCACTTATGGCGAAGCCAACGAAGCATGGAGTGCTGCAGAAGCAAAAGGATTTATCAAACTATCGGCAAACGCCGGAAAAATTTATCAGCATGTCAACAAATAAACTACAGGTAGGCGTCGTTGGCGGTGCGGGCTATACCGGAGGGGAATTACTCCGTTTGCTCGTTAACCACCCCAATGTGGAAATTGATTTTATTTACAGTTCAACACGTGCCGGAAAGCCGGTTTCGGACACGCATCCCGATTTAGTGGGCATTTTAGACATTCCGTTTTCGGGCGAATTAAATCCAGAAATTGATGTGTTGTTCTTGTGTATGGGCCATGGAAATTCAGGTACTTTTTTACACGAAAATGTCATCAACGACAACACCAAAATCATTGATTTAAGTAACGATTTTCGCCTTGCTGCTGACCGTCAGTTTATGGGTAGATCGTTTGTGTATGGATTGCCCGAAGCTAATGTAGAGCACATAAAATCAGCGCAAGCCATTGCCAATCCGGGCTGTTTTGCTACGGCTATTCAGTTGGCGCTACTGCCCTTAGCAGCTGCAAAAAAGCTACAAAACGAGGTGCATATCAATGCCATTACAGGAAGTACCGGCGCAGGTGCCGTACCTTCGGCAACAAGTCATTTTAGTTGGCGCAACAACAACATATCGTATTACAAACCTTTTACGCATCAACATTTGGGTGAAATTGGCGAAACCTTGGCAACGACTCAGGGAAGCGATGCTGCACTGCATTTTTTGCCTATTCGAGGGAATTTTACACGAGGGATTTTTGCCACGGCATATACCGATTTTGACGGAAGTTTGGAAGATGGGTATGCGCTTTACGAATCGTTCTACAAAGACAGTGCTTTTACCACAGTCAGCAAAAACGAATTGGCATTAAAGCAAGTGGTGAATACCAACAGATGTTTGGTGCATTTGCATAAGCACGAAGGTAAACTTCTTATTACAAGTATTATAGACAATTTATTAAAAGGGGCTTCAGGTCAAGCGGTAGAAAACATGAATCTTATGTTTGGATTTGAGCAAACCACAGGACTAAATTTAAAATCAACAGCGTTTTAATTATGAAAATAGCCATTTTAGGAGCAGGAAACTTAGGGCTAAGCATAGCCAAAGGACTTATTACCAACAACAGCATTACACAGTTGTACCTCACCCGCCGTTCGGTTGATAGCATTTCTTCTTGGACGGAGTATGCCAATACCCACGTTACAGACGATAACAAAAAAGCCGTAGAGGCTTCGGATATTATTATTTTGGCAGTTCAACCCAGGCAATTGGCAAAACTTCTTGCCGAAATTAAGGAGTTGCTACACGAAAATCACGTGCTGATTTCTACCGTTACCGGTTTTTCATTAGCCAAAATGGAAGAAGTTGTGGGAAAAGATGTGTATCTTATTAGATCGATGCCAAACACAGCAATTTCGGTAGGTAAATCCATGACTTGCCTTTGTGCCAACGAAAAAGGAAAAAACAGACTCCCCATAGCTGAAGCCATTTTCAACGGGTTGGGAACTAGTATTGTGATTGAAGAACAGCACATGCGTGCTGCAACCGTGATTTGCGCCTCTGGGATTGCCTTTTGGATGCGCTTGATTCGCGCCACAACACAAGGGGGCGTACAGCTGGGTTTTGACGCAGCAGAAGCTATGAAAATGTCGATGTACACAGCCATGGGCGCAGCATCTTTGCTCATTGAAACGGATTCGCATCCTGAGGAAGAAATTGACAAAGTGACTACACCACAAGGTTGCACCATTGAGGGACTAAACGAAATGGAACATCAAGGACTGAGTTCCTCGCTCATTCAAGGCATCGTAGCATCGTTCAAAAAAATTAACGAAATCGCACAAGACTAATGCCTTTATTTGACGTTTATCCACTGTATGATGTAACACCTGTGCGTGCCAAGGACGTATATGTGTATGATGCAAATCGAAAAAAGTATTTGGATTTGTATGGGGGTCATGCGGTGATTAGTATAGGACACCAACACCCGGTGTACAACCGTAGGTTAAAAAAACAAATTTCTCGAATTGGGTTTTATTCAAACGCTATTCAAAATCCGTTGCAAACGCAATTGGCAGATGAAATCGAAGCGCAATCGGGTTGTACGGGCTACCAACTATTTATGTGTAGCTCGGGTGCTGAAGCCAACGAAAATGCGCTCAAACTCGCCTCTTTTCATACAGGAAAATCCAAAGTAGTTGCCTTTAAAAATGCCTTTCATGGCAGAACAAGTGCTGCGGTGGCTGCCACAGATACCCCGAAAATCATTGCACCCTTAAACGCGCAACAGGAAGTGGTTTTCTTGGAATTTGGCGACGAAGAAGCCTTAGCAGAAACGCTTAGCAAAGAGGACGTTTGTGCCGTGATTATCGAAGCCATTCAAGGGGTTGGGGGATTGGATATGCCTACCCAAAAATTTATGAAACAGATTGAGGAGCTTTGCAAAAAGCATCAAGCCTGTCTTATCGCCGATGAGGTGCAATCGGGTTTTGGGCGTTCTGGGAAGTTCTTTGCGTTTCAGCACTACAACATCACACCCGACATTATTTCGATGGCAAAAGGCATGGGGAACGGATTTCCCGTGGGCGGTATTTTGGTGCACCCAAATATCAAACCCTGGTACGGGATGCTAGGCACTACCTTTGGTGGAAACCACCTGGCGTGTCAAGCGAGTTTGGCGGTGTTGGAAGTACTGAAAAAGAAAAACCTCATTGAAAAAGCTAAAGAGCTAGGATCCATACTCCCCGAAGATGCCAAATCCTGGGAATCCAAAACACAGAAGTTTAAAAACTTACAAGAGGAATGGAAAAAAGCAGGACCTGTTGCCAAAAATATCAGCGATGAAGT
>CAZSSZ010000019.1:0-15473 GCA_964609755.1 uncultured Flavobacteriaceae bacterium
CTTTTTGTGAAAGGGGGAAGTGGTGCTGACATCAGGCCTTTAAAAAACAAATACAATGTTTTGGCGGGTTTACGCCCAGACTCGCAACGCTATTTTGATCATCATCATGCCGAAAACGACACCTTTGATGCCGTAAACAAGCGCGAACTGGAATTGGGTGCTGCCACCATGACGGCATTAATTTATTTATACGACACATACGGATTGGTAACGCCTATTCCAAGTGCGTTAATACAATAAAGCAGTCTTGATGCTCCAACAATACACCCAAGAATTTAGAACCAACTTGCGCCTTGCGTGGCCCGTCATGCTTGGTATGCTAGGGCATACTTTGGTGCAATTTATAGATAATGTGATGGTTGGTCAATTGGGAACTACTGAATTGGCAGCCATTTCGTTGGGTAATAGTTTTGTATTTATTGCCATGTCTGTTGGTATTGGTTTTTCAACGGCCATAACGCCGCTAATCGCCGAAGCCGACACAGCAAACCAACAATCCACTTCGCAAAAAGTGTTAATTGAGGGGCTTAGATTATGCACCCTTTTGGGCGTTTTTCTTTTTATTGCGGTGTATGTTGCCAAACCGTTATTATTTAAAATGGGGCAAGATGCCTCGGTAGTTGCCTTAGCGTTTCCGTACTTAAATTGGGTTGCAGTTTCACTAATACCACTTGTCATTTTTCAAGCATTTAAACAATTTTCAGACGGTATGGCATTAACAAAATACTCCATGTATGCCACACTTTTGGCAAATGTTGTCAATGTGGTGATCAATTACTTTTTGATTTTCGGGGTGTGGATTTTTCCAAAATGGGGTGTAACGGGGGCTGCAATCGGGACGTTGGCTTCACGCGTTGTGATGCTTATATTTATCTTTATCCTTCTGTATAAAGACCCAAAAACAGCATCCTTTATTCGCGGGTTATTTCCATTTTCATTTCATAAAAAGGAACTGAGACACCTTATAAAGCTAGGCTTGCCTTCATCCTTACAAATGTTTTTTGAGGTCAGTTTTTTCACTTTTGCGATATGGGTGTGTGGGTTTTTGAGTAAAGATGCACAGGCAGCAAACCAAATTGCACTAAACCTTTCTTCCATGACTTTTATGGTTGCCTTAGGGCTTAGCGTAGCTGCTACTATTCGAGTAGGTAACCAAAAGGGGCTGGGCGCTTTCCGCGAGCTTAAGCGTATTGCCCTTTCTGTGTTTTTACTTACGTTATTACTTGATATTGGATTTGCCACAGTATTTATTTTGAGTAACGAGTGGTTTCCATGGCTTTATTTAGATCCGTCAACAGGCGTAGATACTTTTGCGGTGGCAGAGCTGGCAGCATCGCTACTTTTTATTGCATCCTTTTTTCAAATTTTCGATGGGGCGCAAGTGGTGGCACTGGGCAGTCTTCGAGGATTACAAGATGTGAAAATTCCTACCTGGATAACCTTTTTGGCGTATGTACTTACAGGGGTTCCCGTTATGTTGTATTTGAGCCTTAAAGCCGATATGGGCGCGCAAGGCGTTTGGATTGGATTGTCTCTCGGACTCGTGGTTTCGTCTTTGTTGTTGTATCTTCGCTTTAGGTATTTGTCTAACAAGCTAATTCATATTCATGGCTGAACACCTCCCGGAATTTCTACTCGCCGATAACGCCGATTTCCCAGAAGCCGTTTTTGTCGTACACACACATTTTCCCCGCTTTATTCTCAACCTAGCCAACGATGAGTTGGAGTGGTGGGAAACCTTTTCAGAAGAAGATAAAGAGCAGGCAACCGAAGAAATGGCACTTTGGATAGAGCGTGCCACGGCATTCTACGATACTGAAATCAATAAGCTAACCGACTGATGGATACGCTTTTACTATGGGATAAAGAGCTTTTTTTGTGGCTAAACAATTTGGGTGCACCCCAATTTGATGCTCTTTGGATGGCAATTACCGACAAAAAACACACCATTGTTTTTTATGTCATCATTACGGCTGTTTGCAGTAAATGGCTGGGTTGGAAAAATACGCTTTGGCTGTTGCTAACCATTGGCTTGCTTATCAACTTTACCGATCAAGTTACCAATGCCTTTAAAACCGGATTTCAGCGGCTACGCCCTTGCCACGAACCTGAGTTGGAGGGACTGATGCGCCGTGTAAAACCGAGTTGTGGAGGATGGTATAGTTATTTTTCGGGGCATGCTTCAAATTCCTTTGCCATAGCAACCCTTTTTGTTACCCTTTTTGCAAAGCGTTTTCGAGTGATGTATATGCTTTTTGGAGTGGCGATGCTGGTTGCCTATAGCCGTATATATATTGGTGTACACTACCCGCTAGACGTGTTAAGTGGTGCCCTTTTTGGTGCTTTTGGTGGATGGCTGTTTGCAAAAATTTATTTGCGGTTTATTCCAAGACCGATTATTAGATAAGCTCTACCGCTAAAAGTTCTTCTCCAAGATTGTGTAGTGCTTTTTCTATTTTTTCAGCCTTATCTTTTCTTGGTTTATGCAGTCCTTGCATATAATGCCCTAACTGTTTTTCGTTTATTCCTGTCAAACGACTTAAGGCTGCGCGGGTGAATATACTATCAAAATACTCCAAAAAGCTTTGTGTCTCAAAAACAAAAACCAATTTAATATCCCCTTTTAAAATTTGGGGAATATCTTTTTCGTCAAATGTTTTTACGGTTTCAATAGCGTCATTTATAGATTGTTTTACTTCGGCTAAGGTATCTCCAGCACCATAAACCCCCTCTACATCTTGGGCATAGGCTCCAAAGGAATCACTGCTTTTTTCAATAACGATTTTTAATGTTTTCATCTTCTCAACTTTGTTAAAAGGGGACTAGAGCCCCATTTCTTTTCTTAATTTTTTTCTAAGCCTTTCGGTATCTCTTTTTTTTCGTGATTTGGAACGGCTATCTTTTTTCCATGCTTTTCCCAAATCTCATGGCTTCCTTTTCCCTGTCGCAACAATTGCCAACCATTCTTTCTAATAAGCTTTAAAAAGGCACTATACTTCATACTTTGGGGCAATAGTTTAACATATAAAATATAGCAATAATGCTATGCTTTTGATACATTATTGACAGTTGAAAAAAATGATTATGTTTGAATGTTCTAAATCTTATTAATCTACTTTTATGAAGCAAGTATTCTTTAAAGCATCAGCACGACTTAGAGAAGAATTTTTAAAGTACCCTGAAACAGGTATGGGATATCAAATTCTTCATTTTAAAAACGAAAGAAGTTTGTTGTCTGAATATCATTTAATTCTTAATGGTGAGATTTTTTCTTCTCTAGACAGTATCAATTATATGCTTTCTGAAGTTAAATCTAAAAATTTTGATACCAGTTCGATTTATAGTTATTTTGGAAGTAAAGTTGCTTTAAACGAAATTGAAGAAATCAATCAATATCCAAATAAACAGCAATATGGTCTAGGTCCTGCGACAAGTAATCCGCCACAAGAGGCGGATGGAAATATGAGATTTGTTAGACTTTCACCGTATAGAAATGATTTTAGAATCGACTTTGAAAACAAAAGCTTGAAGCCAGGCACATATACCACAACTATGAGAGACTATTTAAAATGTAAAGAAGTTTTTTGTGACCCTGTAGAGCGGTATGCCTTACCAAGTGAAGAAGATGTAAAATGGGAGTTTCATGTGCAACCAAATAAAGGGGATAAATTTAGACTTGGTACGGTACAACCCGCTAATGGTCAACTTGGTGGAGGAGAAGAAGCTTTGTTTGATGAAGGAACATCTAAAAATACACTAACTTTGATTAGAGAATTTAGCAGGTTTGAGAGGTATTAAATTAAATACTGTTTTGAAGGAAAAGTTGATAAACTTACCCGAAACGGGTATGGGTTATCACAAAGTTGACATTAAGCTATCTGACGGTCGAGTAATTAAAGGTTTGATTGTGTTAAATTGTGAAAATCTACTTACAGAAGGATTTGAAATTGAGGCGGATAAAATTACTGATGTAAACATACCGCAAACAAACGCCACACATTAGGCGTTATTACGATGTTTTATCAACCTAATTAACTAAAATATAAACTTGTCACCAGGGTTATGAAATGTTTTGTGTTAATCAGGCGAATTGAACTTCAAGTAGTTCATTTGCAAATTCCTTTAACCCTTTTTCAATTTTCTTAACAGTTGCTTCGCTGGGTTTTCGATACCCTTGAACATATTGACTTAATTGGCGTTGATTTACACCGACAATCTTTTCCAATGAAGAATACCCTAATTTTTTTGAGTAAAAGGCTAAAAACGAGGGCAAATCAAACGTAAAGACAAACATTAAATCAGCTGGAAAGTCTTTGTTTTCCTCCCGATACAACTCTCGTATATCTTCCAAAGAGATATAAAAATCATCAATGGCTTCTTTTACGGAAGCCCCTTCGCCAAACAAACCAAAATTTATGGGATAGTCTTTTTCGGGATTTAAAACCAGTTCATAACGGCTATCATCTTTTTGTATTAGTACCTCTAATTCCATGTTTCTTTAGTTGACGAGGCTACAGCTTCACCCCTGATTGTTTTTCTATTGATTTGAGGGTTTTAATCTTTGCCTCTTCTTTATTGTGCCTAGATAACGGAAACATTTTTTTCGTAATGGGGCTAATCCAAATTTCGTGGCGTTTGCCCTCTCGTTTAATGTAGCATCCGTTTTTCGTCAATTTCCGTTTTATTTCTGAATACTTCATTTGGGGATTACATTACAAATATATGCTATTAAATTTAATAGCAATTTATTTTCTGCCTAAATATTACTCCAAACCCGTTTTTACCAACTCTGGATAAGCTTGCAAAAACCGGCTAACTCTAGGCTTTGAAATCGCTTTGATATAGGGGTGGTTGGGATTATTTGCTTCAAAATCTTGGTGGTAGTCTTCGGCTTGGTAAAAGGTTTCAAACTTTTTCACTTCGGTTACTATGGGGTTTTTATACCGTTCTGCTTGGGTTAACGCTTTAATGGTTTCTTTAATGATGTTCTTTTCCTCATCGTTTTGATAAAATGCTATAGAACGGTAGTGCGTTCCTTTGTCTGGACCCTGACGGTTTAGCGTTGTGGGGTCGTGGGAGCCAAAAAATACCTGAACAAGGGTTTCGAATGAAACCACTTTTGGATCGTAAATTACCTGAATACTTTCGGCATGTCCGGTACGTCCTGTAACCACTTGGCGGTAGGTTGGGTTTTTGGTTTCTCCTCCCGAATAGCCCGAAACGACTTCTTTTACACCCTCTACTTGTTCAAAAACGGCTTCTACACACCAAAAGCAGCCCGAAGCAAAATAGGCAGTAGCATCTCCTTGAATAACAGGGTAGTTGGTTTCATTAACGGGTTTTGGATTATCGATGGGTTTTGGTGCCGCTAGGGTACAGGCGGCAACCAGAAGGCTTAATGGGAGTATGTGCATGGCATTATTTTTTTGTAAAAGTATTTGAAAATAATTTACAAAAACGATGCCAACTCTTTTCTTCTTTTAAGGCTTCGAAGGGCTCGGTTGTGCTAAATTTCTGGGTTTCGCTAAGGGCTTGTGCAAGCGCATTTGCAAGTGCTGTTGGATTAGGTTCCGAAACAAGCCCTGTTTGGGGGGTAATCCCCGATGCCAGTCCGCCCACATTGGTAACTACAGTTGGTTTTGAAAAATGAACTGCCATGGGCGTAATTCCGCTTTGTGTGGCAGAAGTGTAAGGTTGAACTACCCAGTCGCAAGCCGAAAACCAAAACGTGATTTCATTTGTGGGTACAAATCGATCGTGGAAAAATAACATATCTGCCACACCGAGGGTTGATGCCAATTGTCGGTATTTTTGCAACGATTCATAGGGTTCTCCCACGACCAAAACTCGTACTCGTGGTCGTGATTTCAGAAGTTGTGGTAAACTTTTAATAAGTAAATCCAAGCCTTTGTAAGGGCGAATCAATCCGAAAAACAAAAGGTATTTCAGTGTATCATCTAACCCCAGCGCTTCTATTGCCTCCGCTTTCTCCATTGGTTTGGGAAGGGAGTTGTTTATGGGATGAAAAAGCCTATGGATTGGTTTTTCAGTATGTTTTTTTACTGTTTCCGCCACCGATTCCGACATACAAAATATCTCATCAATCCCCTCTAAAAAACTACCCAAAAGAGCTTTGTCAGAAATTTTACGTTCGTGTGGAAGGGCGTTGTCTATCCAAGCAATTTTTTTAGATTGTATCCTGCTCGCAATGGTTCTATAGCATAGTGCCAACCACGGAGTCCAATACCGAAAAACCACAGCTTTAGGCTTTAGTGCATTGATGCGGCTTGAGACGTTCCACCAACTCAATGGGTTAAGCGTGTTGATTTTCCTATACGATGTAAAATTAGATGTGATGTCTGAATCCAAAAACTGGCTTTTTCCGGGGAACAACAAACTCGGGTAGAGGAGTGAGAACGAAAAAACGACTACTTCCTCGCCTTGTTCTATAAGTGTTTGCACAAATGCGTTGTTGGTGTCGGCAATGCCTCCACGATAAGGCGATACTGGACCTACAACGACAACCATTTAGTTGTCTTCTATAAGCACCCACTCACCTTTAGCAAGAAGCGGTTCAGCTTGTTTAAACTTAACTGTTTTGCGCTCGCCACTCACCACATGCTGGATATCTACTCTTTCGTTACGCCCAATTTTTGGACGTTCACGCACAATGGTTTCCACTTGCGTGGCTTGCGTTCGTCCAGAGTGTTGCGCTGCTTGGCGCATGGCTTGCTGGTCTTGGTTTAGGACTTCTTCTTTTGAAGTATTGATACGCTCTTTGCGTCGGGTAGCACGGGCTTCGCTGATGTTGTTTGGGTCTTGTGTGGGCAATTCCCCTTTGAATAAAAATGAAATAATATCTCGATTCACATTGTCCATAAAAGCTCGGAACAATTCGAAAGATTCAAATTTATATATCAACAACGGATCTTTTTGCTCGTGAACAGCAAGTTGCACCGACTGCTTCAATTCATCCATTTTGCGCAAATGGTCTTTCCAAGACTCGTCAATAATGGCAAGGCTGATGTTCTTCTCAAAATCATTTACCAAATTTTTGCCCTCACTCTCAAACGCAGTTTCCAAATCGCTCACTACGTTTAGGGTTCTTACACCATCGGTAAAGGGTACCACAATACGTTTAAAGGTATTGTTTGGATTTTGATACACATCCTTGATCACAGGGAATACACGCTTGGCATTTTCTTCCATTTTGTGTTGGTAGTGTGCGAGTGCTGCTTGATAAACGGTTTCTGTGAGCTGATTAACCGTTTGGTTTTCAAATGCTTCTGCCGTAACCGGGCTTGTTAGCGAAAACAACCGAATTAATTCAAACTCAAAATTTTTGTAGTCTTTATTCCCCAAATTGGTGGCGCAAATTTGGTCACAAGTATCGTAAAGCATATTGGCGATATCTACTTGCAAACGCTCTCCGTTTAGCGCGTTATAACGTCTTTTATAGATGACTTCACGTTGCGCATTCATCACATCATCGTATTCCAAAAGTCGTTTTCGAATGCCAAAGTTGTTTTCTTCTACTTTCTTTTGTGCACGTTCAATGGAGCGTGTCATCATTCCCGCTTGAATCACTTCTCCTTCTTTATGCCCCATGCGATCCATCATTTTGGATATGCGTTCAGAGCCAAAGAGGCGCATCAAATTATCTTCTAAGGAAACGTAAAACTGTGAACTTCCCGGATCGCCTTGACGTCCAGAACGTCCGCGCAATTGGCGGTCTACACGTCTAGAGTCGTGACGTTCTGTACCAATTATGGCAAGTCCGCCTGTTTCTTTAACCGCATCATTAATTTTGATGTCCGTTCCACGTCCTGCCATGTTGGTAGCAATGGTAACCACACCTGCGTTTCCGGCTTCGGCAACTACATCGGCTTCCTTTTTGTGGAGTTTAGCATTTAATACGTTATGTGGAACTTTACGGATATTCAGCATACGGCTCAACAACTCCGAAATTTCTACAGAAGTTGTACCGATAAGTACGGGTCTACCGGCTTGCGATAGCGAAGTTACATGATCAATTACCGCATTGTATTTTTCACGCTTGGTCTTATAAATAAGGTCATTCTCGTCTTTTCGTACAATGGGTCTGTTGGTTGGAATTTCCACCACGTCTAACTTGTATATTTCCCAAAACTCACCTGCCTCAGTAATTGCGGTTCCTGTCATACCAGCAAGTTTGCGGTACATACGGAAATAGTTTTGCAAGGTGATGGTAGCAAAGGTCTGTGTGGCAGCTTCGATTTTTACATTTTCTTTTGCTTCAATAGCTTGGTGCAACCCATCGGAGTAGCGACGTCCGTCCATGATACGCCCCGTTTGCTCATCCACAATTTTCACTTGATTCTCCATGACCACATAAGCAACATCTTTTTCAAAAAGGGTGTATGCCTTTAGTAACTGATTCATGCTGTGAATCCGCTCACTTTTTACGCTGAAATCCTTAAAAAGCACTTCTTTTTCGGCAGCTTCATCTTCGGGAGAAAGCCCTTTTTTCTCAATGGTTGAGATTTCGCCGCCAAGGTCTGGTAAAACAAAGAAATTGGGGTCGTCATCGTCTTTTGATAAATACTCAACTCCTTTGTCAGTAAGTTCTATTTGATTGTTTTTTTCATCAATAACAAACAACAATTCCGCATCAACTTTGTGCATTTCTCTGTTGTTGTCTTGCATATAAAAGGCTTCCGTTTTTTGGAGTAATTGGCGAACCCCTTCTTGACTTAAAAACTTGATAAGGGCATTGTTTTTTGGTAGACCACGAAATACACGAAGCAACAAAAATCCACCTTCTTTGGTGTCGCCTTCGGCAATACGTTTTTTGGCATCTGCAAGGACTGCCGTAAGGTGTTGCCGTTGCTGCGAAACAAGTGCAGAGATTTTAGGTTTTAAGTCTTGAAACTCGTGGCGGTCGCCATCGGGGACAGGTCCTGAAATGATAAGTGGTGTTCGTGCATCGTCTACCAGAACAGAGTCTACCTCATCTACGATTGCAAAATGGTGCGGACGTTGCACCAAATCGTCCATGGCGTGCGCCATATTGTCGCGCAAATAATCAAACCCAAATTCGTTGTTGGTACCATAGGTAATATCAGCCTTGTAGGCATTTCTTCGCGCCTCAGAGTTAGGTTTGTGATAATCAATGCAATCAACCGTGAGTCCGTGAAACTCAAAAATAGGTGCCATCCATGCACTATCTCGTTTTGCCAAATAATCGTTAACCGTAACCAGATGCACTCCATCTCCTGAGAGGGCATTGAGGTAAACAGGTAGGGTAGCTACGAGTGTTTTTCCTTCACCGGTTTGCATTTCGGCGATTTTCCCTTGATGCAATACAATTCCACCAATAAGCTGCACATCGTAATGTACCATGTCCCAAGTGATGGCCTTTCCAGCAGCGTCCCAGGCATTTGCCCAAAGCGCATTGTCACCTTTTACTTTTACATTCTTTTTTGTGGCAGAAAGGGAGCGGTCAAAGGGTGTGGCGGTAACCTCTATGGTTTCGTTTTCTTTAAATCTTTTTGCAGTTTCTTTAACCACGGCAAAAGCTTCGGGAAGTATTTGATCTAAATATGTAGCAACTTCATCATGTGCCTTTGTGGTAAGGGTATCTATAGTTGTGTATAACGTCTCCTTTTCATCAATGTCTGTTAGGCTCTCAATTTTAGCCTTATGTTCAGCTATTTCATCAAAAAAAGGTTTTCTGATATTGGCAATTTCCGATTTAAATCCATCTGTTTTTGCACGTAATTCATCATGCGAAAGCGTGTTTAAGGCTTGCGAAGCCTCGTGAATTTTATCCACAAGGGGGTAAATGGCTTTAAGGTCTTTTTTGGCTTTATCACCAACAAAGGTTTTAAGGATACCGCTCAATACACTCATAGGAAAAGAATATAGGATACCAAAAGTACGTAAAAACGGCTAAAGCGGCAACGAAATATCAGTATTCGTCTTCGTTCCACAGATAATCATCATCTGTGGGATAATCGGGCCAGATTTCCTGAATAGTTTCGTAAATCTCTGTATCCTCTTCTTCAATGGCTTGTAGGTTTTCTACTACCTCAAGAGGTGCTCCAGTACGAATGGCGTAATCAATAAGTTCGTCTTTATTTGCTGGCCAAGGGGCGTCACTTAAATACGATGCAAGTTCTAGTGTCCAGTACATAAAGTTTAGTTTTAAAAGTCCTGCAAAAATAAATTTTTATCGCAATTGTGCAAGTAAAAATTTACGCATTTGGAATCCACTTGATTTCGTCTCTTTCCTCCCAATAATTTAGGGCTCTGGCAAGACAAAATAAGTAGTCTGATAACCTGTTAAGAAATACCAAAAGCAATTTATCGACAAAATCCACGCGACTGAGTTGCACTGCGATGCGTTCTGCACGTCGGCACACGCAACGTGCAATATGTGCTTGCGCAGATGCTTTGGAACCGCCAGGCAGGATAAAATGCGTCATTGCAGGCAGAAAATTCTCGTAGTCGTCTATGAGTTTTTCTAAGTTGGTTATATTTTCTTCGCCAATAGGAGAAAACGGTCTTTTTTGTTCGCTCGATTTGCTGGCAAGTTGCGCGCCAACTGAAAACAACAAATGTTGAAGTTGTTGGATTTCTGAAATGCGTTCGTTAGGCATGTATTCGGCTACCAACCCCAGCCAAGAATTGAGTTCATCAACGGTGCCGTAAGACTCAATACGTAAATCACTTTTTGAAACGCGATATCCTCCAATAAGTGAGGTGTCGCCTTTGTCGCCTGTTTTGGTGTAAATTTTCATAGCTTAATTGCAGTTCAAAAGTACATAACTAAATCTACTCACAAAAACTTTTTGCGTGTAAATTGCTCATTTTCAAAACTTTTCAATTTTTCTTACGTCCAAATGTGAAAAGCAACATCAATCCGGCTAAAAATCCGCCAAGTCTAAAAATATAATCCCCGTACTGGACATAAAGCGTGGTTTGTGTTTGCGGAAATACCGAGGCTGTGAGCACATCTTTTTTGTCATACTCAAGCTGTGAAGTTATTTTGCCAGTGGGTGTGATAAAGGCAGAGATTCCCGTATTTGCCGACCTGACTATAGGTCTGCGGGTTTCTATGGCACGCAAACGTGCGTATGCCAAATGTTGTTTGTGCCCTGGGGTGTTGCCCCACCACGCATCGTTGGTCATAATTGCTAATACCGTTGCTCCTGCACGAACATATTCGGTAACAAACTCCCCATATACCGATTCGTAACAAATTATTGGACCCACTTTTGCTCCATTGTACAGGGAAAAAGCCTCGCGTTCTTTTTGTGTGGCTCTGACATAAAGCGTACCCCCAAGATCGAGCATTGTATTTCCGATTACTGGTTCCATGATTTTCCGATAGGGTAGGGTTTCTACGCCTACTACTAACTTTGATTTATGATATATGTGTACGCCTGTGGTATCGGTCAAAAAAGCACTGTTGTAGAAATCTGCCCAGAAGTTGTTTTTCAGCTTGTTGGCGGTTTCGGTTTTTGTTGTTTCGTTATAGGTATTGTAAAATTGGATACCGTTTAGAAATTGCAAATTGTTTTGCGTTGAAAATTGTAGTGCATCCTGATATAATTTGCTTTGCTCAAATCGTGCTAAATGTTCTCCTGCGCCATCTGAAAAATAGGTTTCGGGCGTAACAATCAAGTTGGGGTTTTTATCTAACTCAGGTGTAATCTGCGCAAGCAACTTACTGTACAACTCTTGATGTGTTAGGTTGTATTTTTCGTTGTAGGGGTCAATGTTGGGTTGCACAACGGTAACTGAAAGTGGAGTCGTTTTTTCTTCTTCAAATTGGGATAAAATCAAAACAGAAACAAATATTGGAAGTGCAATAAGTAGCGACGGCTTTACAAAAGCGATATAATTTCGATTTGGTTGAAATTTCTTTAACGCATTGTACAGTGTAATATTTACCACCCAAACCCAGAGTGTACCGCCAAAACTTCCGGTGTATTCGTACCATTGAATCCAATTGGGATTCGAAGCAAAACCATTTCCTAGGTTTAGCCACGGCCATGAAAAGTCCCAAACCAAGTGCATTTTTTCAAAGCATATCCATGCAAGTGGTATAAAAATTAGACCTGCTTTTTTGCCTAATTTTTTATCTACACGTCGCCACAGCACCACTACCAATGTCATTAGTAGACTGTTCACAAGCATGGCAAAAAACATTCCGAAAGCCGTAGCGTTCCATAGCCAAAAAGTCGTTAGGGCATTCCAGATGAAAAATCCCAAATAGAATCGCCAAAAGAAAAGGCTTCGTTTTTCGGATTTACTTAGTTCAAAAAGAAATATCAATGGCACAAATGCCACAAAAAGCAAGGGTGTAACTCCTCCTGTTGGCCACGAAAGCCCCAAAAGTAGTCCGAAAAGTATGGCGAGGAAAAGTTTCTTAGGCATGTGGCGAAATTACAATTATTGTATAAGTTTGTTTGAGTTTATTCAAAATTTTACACATGCGAATCGTTAACTATATTCCAA
This sequence comes from uncultured Flavobacteriaceae bacterium, assembly GCA_964609755.1. GTDB lineage: Bacteria > Bacteroidota > Bacteroidia > Flavobacteriales > Flavobacteriaceae > UBA7446. The sequence continues at coordinate 12,505 of CAZSSZ010000019.1, forward strand.
ATGCATTTACACTGTTAAACGGTTTTTCGGGCTGCTTAGCACTTGTTTCTGCCATAGAAGGTAATGCATTAATGACCCTGATTTGGGTGTTGGTTGGTGTGTTTTTTGATAGCATAGACGGAATGGTTGCCCGCGCCTTTAAAACCACTTCTGAAATTGGCAAACAGTTAGATTCGCTTAGTGACGTGATTTCTTTTGGTCTTGTCCCTGGATTTATTATGTATAAATACCTGTATGAATGTTTGCCTTACCCTCTGGTTCCTTTGTCTCTTTTGGGTTTTTTGATTACGCTAGCTGCCATTTACCGCTTGGCACGATTTAATATTACATCCTCCAACCAGTTGGATTTTGAAGGACTTCCTACTCCTGCTTTTGCTTTGTTTGTAGTGGGTATTCCTTTTATTCCTGTAGCGTTAGATTATATTCTAGTAATAATTGTAGTAGGACTTTTATCTTTATTGATGATCTCCAAATGGATGTTGCCCAGCCAGAAGTTTGTCAATGGTAAACCTACTCGGTTTGCATTGATTTTTGCACTTGTTGTTACCCCCGTATTGCTTTGGTTTCGATCTGAGGCGTTGTCAGCAATAGTGCTTATTTATGCCGTTGTCGGTGTGGTTTATATGCGGATTAGAAATAGGCAATAGGCAGAAGTAGGCAATAGGCAGAAGTAGGCAAGAGTTAATAGTTTTTGGTTAAAAGTAAATTAGGAACTTATTAACTGAATGATTAAAGACTCAACTTCTTTGTTCGAAGCTCAAAGTTTTGTCCTAAATACACCTTGCGTACCATTTCGTCATCCGCAAGTTCTTTGGGTGTCCCAGTTTTTAGAATTTTTCCTTCAAACATCAAATAAGTTCTATCTGTAATGGCAAGGGTTTCTTGAACATTGTGGTCGGTGATTAAAATTCCGATATTTCGCTTTTTAAGATGCGCCACAATTTTTTGAATGTCCTCAACAGCCACAGGGTCAACGCCGGCAAAGGGCTCGTCCAAAAGGACAAACTTAGGGTCTGTAGCCAATGCACGGGCAATTTCGGTACGTCGACGTTCACCGCCGGAGAGTAGGTCACCACGATTTTTACGAATATGAGTAAGCCCAAATTCTTCTAACAGGGCTTCTGTTTTCTCTTTTTGTTCGGATTTGGACAAATCGGTGAGTTCCAAAACACTTTTGATATTTTGCTCCACGGTAAGTTTTCGAAAAACCGATGCCTCTTGCGCCAAATAGCCAATACCGTTTTGAGCACGCTTATACATGGGATATTTCGTAATGTCGGTATCGTCCAAATAAATATGCCCTGTCAGCGGCTTAATAAGCCCCACTATCATGTAAAACGATGTTGTTTTTCCGGCACCGTTTGGACCCAAAAGCCCTACGATTTCGCCTTGTTCTACGGCGACCGAAACCTTATCTACTACTTTTCGGCTACGGTATGTTTTGGTGATGTCTTTGGCGTGTAGTTTCATGGTTATCTTAATTGTCTTTTAACGGTACTTGTAACCCCTGCCTGCTGCAGGCAAGTTTGCTGTTAAAAACAAGCATTCATTTATATGTTACTAATTGGTATTAACATGTCGGGTTCATTCTTTTTTTGCTGGGGTTTGTTCTGTTGCTAAACTCTTTTTATAAATCGTTTTTGAAATCAAGATACTCACTTCGTATAAAATCATAATGGGTATGGCAACAATAATTTGACTCGCAATATCGGGAGGGGTGATAATTGCAGAAAGCGTAAGTACAATAACCAGAGATATTTTTCGGTATTTACGCATTAGATCGGGTGTGATAAGTCCAATTTTGGTTAAAAAATACACCAAGATAGGGAGCTCAAAAATAAACCCTGCCGATAATATTGAAGCACGTACCAATGCAGTATAGCTACTTAAATCAAAGTCATTAAAAATCTCAGAACTTACACTGTAGGTTCCCAAAAAACGCAACGATAATGGCGTGATTACATAATAGCCAAAAAGTACCCCTAGAAAAAACAAAAACGAAGACATAAAAATAAACCCTCTGGCTTGTTTGCGTTCGTTTTTTAAGAGTCCTGGACTAATAAAGAGCCATAGTTGATAAATTACATAAGGAAAGGCGATGATAAATCCTGCCGTAATAGAAGTCCAAATGTGTGCGGAAAATTGCCCTGCAACAGTTCTGCTTTGTACTCTGAAAGGAAGTTCATCTAAACAAAACCCTTCGTTAAAGCCGAGTGCTTGTGCGGCAGCACAAAGCCATTTGTAGGTAGGAAAGTCTTGTTTCTTTGGTCCAAATAATAAGTAATCAAAAATAAAATCTTTGGCAACAAAGGCAATCCCACCTGCGATTACAATCGCCAAAATACTTCGGATAAGATTCCACCTAAGTTCTTCAAGGTGTTCTAAAAAAGGCATGCTTTTTTCTTCCATGGCTAATAAATTCCTTCGTTTAGGATGTCGTGAATATGAACCATTCCTGCATATGCTCCTGAATTTTCAATAATAACTTGACTAATTTCTTTTTGTTGCATCAGCACCAACGCATCTTTAGCCAAGGTATCGCTAGGAAGCAAAAACGGATTTTTGCTCATGATGTCTTTGGCGGTAAGTGATACAAATTCATTTTGCCTTAGCATCATACGTCTTAAATCACCATCTGTAATAATACCCACTACTTTATTTTTTTCTAAAACCGCAGTTGCCCCCACAAGTTTGCTCGAAATCTCAGCAATTACTTCTGCAAGAGGTGTGTTGGGTTCTACCGAAGGTTTTTTGTGTTCTTGTAGCAGATGACCAAGTTGTACGTTGAGGGCTTTTCCCAGTGCACCTCCTGGATGCGAGCGCGCAAAATCTTCGGGTTTGAAGTCATTCACTTCCATAAGGCAAATCGCAAGGGCATCACCCATAACAAGTTGTGCCGTGGTACTGGTAGTGGGTGCTAAATTATTTGGATCAGCCTCTTTGTCAACGCCCACATGCAAAACGGCATC
>CAZSSZ010000020.1:0-14775 GCA_964609755.1 uncultured Flavobacteriaceae bacterium
TAGCTCGCTCAAACAGATTTTAGTTTTTTACGGCATCCTTTTGATTTTCTTCACGTTGCTGGTATGAAGCCAGTTACTAAGCATTGAATTTTGTGTCTGAAGATTTCCTTTTCCACACTCAAAAGAAATGGATGCACTATTCTCAATACATCCCTATAGTTTGACAACTATTAACAAATAACTACTGCCTTTTGCCTAATCACTATTGCCTTCTTCCATAGGCAGCAGACAAGTATTAACTAACTAAAGTCCAGGAAATTGACTCGGTTTTACTTCATGCATCATGGCATACACAGCCTCGACAATGTCCTCTAAAGAAGGTTTTGAGAAGTAATCGCCGTCGGTACCATAAGCAGGACGATGGTCTTTTGCGGTGAGTAGTTTAGGTTCGCTATCTAAGTGTTGGAAGATGTTTTGCTTTTCTAATAATTGACTTAGGATATAAGCACTTCCGCCACCAGGAACATCTTCGTCTACAATAAGCAAACGGTTAGTTTTTTGGACGCTAGCGCCAATAACACCTGTAAGGTCAAAAGGGATTAGTGACTGTACATCAATCACTTCTACATGAATCCCCATTTTGGATAATGTTTTCGCTGCTTCCTGAACCAATCGAAGCGTAGCGCCATAGGAAACTACTGTAATGTCTGTTCCTGTAGTAAGTTGTTCGGCTATCCCGATAGGCACGGTGAATTCACCTAAATTTTCAGGTTGTTTTTCTTTAAGTCGGTAGCCGTTAAGGGGTTCAATAACCAATGCCGGATCATGTCCTTGTAGCAGCGTATTGTACATTCCTGCCGCTTGAGTAAGGTTTCGGGGTACCAAAATAAACATTCCACGAAGCAAGGAAACCAATCCGCCCATCGGCGAACCCGAGTGCCAAATTCCTTCCAAACGATGCCCACGTGTTCTCACGATAAGTGGGGCAGCCTGTTTTCCACGTGTACGGTACTGTAAGGTGGCTAAATCGTCGCTTAAAATTTGTAGAGCATACAACACATAATCTAAATATTGAATTTCTGCAATAGGGCGTAATCCACGAAATGCCATACCAATACCTTCGCCAATAATGGTTGCTTCGCGTATGCCACGGTCTGCAACTCGGTCTTCGCCAAACAACTCTTGCAAGCCCTCAAGTCCCTGATTTACATCGCCAATTTTCCCACTGTCTTCGCCAAAAACCAAGGCTTTGGGATGTTTTTCAAAAGCTGCTTTGAAATTGTCCCTAAGCACCACACGTCCGTCCACGAAAGGAGCATCAATTGCGTATTTCGCTGGTATGGTGGGAATATTTAAAGAAGAATTTTCGTATTCGTTATACAGCCTATCGCTATATAATTTTTGGGTTAGCTGCTGTTTGTTTTGCCACCAGTTGGAAAGTTTTTTTCGCGCATCGCTGGTGTTGTTTCGTGTTATCCAGAGTGCTTCACGAACAGCAGTATAGATAGATTTTCGATAGCTGATATTCTTTTTGGTCAACGAAGCCAACACTTCAGTGAGTTGATTTTCAGTAGTATGTTGTGCAAGTTGCTGTATCAAATCCAAAGCCTCTTGTTGCTCTTCTTTAATGGGCTTTAGGTAGGCTTCCCAGGCTGTTTTCTTTGCATACAGGGCTTTTGCTTTGGCTTTTTCCTCTAGGGCAATGATCTCATCTGCGGTAGCAATTTTTTGTGCAATAATCCATTTTCTGAAGGTAAGATTACAGTCATATTCCTTTTCCCAAGACAAACGTTCATCAGATTTGTAACGCTCATGGGAGCCTGAGGTAGAATGTCCTAGCGGTTGGGTGAGTTCGGTAACATGCACCAACACGGGGATGTGCTCGGTACGCGCAAGTTCACTTGCTCGGGTATAGGCATCCACTAAAGCGGCGTAATTCCAACCCTTTACTTCAATGATTTCAAGGCCTCTTTCCGCATTGTTGCGCTGCATTCCTGACATGGCTTTTGAAATACTTTCCTTAACCGTCTGGTGTGAATTGTCCACTGAAATACCATAGCCGTCGTCCCAAACGCTAATGACTAGAGGAACTTGCAAAACGCCTGCAGCATTTAGCGTTTCAAAAAACAATCCTTCACTTGTACTGGCGTTTCCTATGGTGCCCCAAGCGATCTCATTTCCATCGTTAGAAAGATTTTCATCTTTCATGGATGCAACTTTTCGAAACAATTTAGAGGCATGTGCTAACCCTAACAAACGCGGCATTTGTGCTGCGGTACAGGACACATCAGAAAAGGCGTTTTTGGTTTTAACAAGTGGGAGTAAATTACCGTTGCTGTCCAACGTATCAGTGTTAAAATGACCTACCATTTGACGTCCCGAGGACATGGGCTCTGCAACGGGGTCGGCATGACCATAAACACTAGCAAAAATATTTTTTGGTTCCAGACCACCAATCGCCATCATAAACGTTTGATCGCGATAATATCCCGATCTGAAATCGCCATTTTGAAATGCTTTTGCCATGGCAATCTGAGCCAACTCTTTACCATCGCCAAAAATCCCAAATTTGCCTTTCCCCGAAAGCACTTCTTTTCTGCCTAAGATGCTAATCTCTCGGCTCAACACAGCAATATAGAAATCATTAAGAATATCCTTCTTAAAATCGGCAAAAGTGCCTTTCGAAGATGCGAGGTTAACGGTTTTCATAAAGTTGTGCAAATTTACAAAAAATGCGTGTATAGTTGGGATGCCTTAAAACCAGCTTCGTGAAAACAGACGCGCCAAAGATGATGGACGTAGCGAAAGTTGAAAACGTATCTGTTTTGCGTAGCTGTGTTGCGTCATTAAATTCCCAGTGCTATCATACAGGGGAAAATGTATTTCAAAAAAATCGGGGATAATATTAAAAGACACCCCTGTACCCCAATGGGTATGCGATTTTTGATCGCCATTTTTTATCCATCCCACTTCTGCATATCCTTCAATCCAACGCCAAAGAGTAGTAGCGGTTTGTGCGGTTAGCAGCCAGCGATTTGCGCCAGCAACGGTACCTGTAGTGCGCAATCCCCCTTCAGCTTTGATATACTGCTGACTGAAAAAACCTTCGCTCTCAGAGCGACCATACAAATCGTACTGAAACAAATAGTCGTTAACCCTTGAAGTATTAAAATCAAAATAGGAATCGTTATCCTTATTTTGTAAAAATAAACCACCAAATATTCTAAAATTCCATCTTCTGTTGGGCGCGTAATAGGTAATGTATTCTCCCTCTGCATTGATTTTTTTAAACGGATTTGCCCATTGTATTTCTGTTTTATACAAAACATTTTTTAGTGCATCTCCGCTTCTTGATTGAAATGAAGCAAGGGTAACCCCATAACTTCGGAGTACATCATTGGCATCTAAGCCTTGAAGTCTGACAGAAACGTGCCGCAAGTTTAGATACGCACGATGATTGTTTTGGATACCGTTGGGACGGTAGAAAAATTGAATAGAGGGCGAAAAAACGGTGTACCGATTTTTGGGTGCATAGTGGTAGGAAGATCCAAACAGCGTAAAACGTGTAAGGTAGTGTGATGTGTTTTCATGATATCGATTTACATTTAAATAGCCCAAACCATTGATTTGCTTACTTGTGGTTCCATATTGGGGATTTATTTTAAAACGGTATAGGTTACTTAAAATACTGTTGTTCCCTAAGGAAATACCTCCTAAAAACCCGTCATAGAGGTTATACGAAAACTCTGGAGCTGCTAATAGTACCGCTGTTCCACTTTTTGGAATGTCTTGTAACAATCGAAGGCGAAGGTTGTTTCTAAATATCCTTTTATTGGGGTTAAAACTGTTGTTGTTTAGTGACCATTCAGGAACGAAGTGATCTTTATTTAGTGTTATTGACGCCACCTCATTTTTGTTATAAACAGCAACATAAGGCATATCTTTTTCCTGCAGCCATAAAGTTTGTTTCCCTCCATTTTGTAAGCTTATATGTAGCGGAGTTACTGATTTATCGATAGTGCTTTTAACGGTTATTTGATAACTGTTTTTTGATGTCTTTTTTCCGTTTATTGAAAAATCGCCATTATTATCTTGATGCACATAATGATCAAAAAACCACCCGATAGGTTTATCCGTTTGTTTTAAAATCTCAGCTTTTAACACACTGTCAATACGAGAGCTTTTGGGTAATTTTCGCAAGGTATTTTCAAGTAAGTACTCCCCTAAATAGGCATCCAAATGCATTAGGGCAAGGGCTGATCTACTGGGGTTTGCAATCCTACGATTGTAACGTGTAAGTTTGTTATTAGCGGTAGTCAATGCCTGCCCGCGGTTTTTGTTTGCTGAAACGTTTGCAGCAAGTTCCCAAGTTCTATAGTAAGGAGCTTGCGCAAAATGATAGCTTTTCACAAATGGCCAATTACTGAATTTACCCGCCATTTTTAAGTCAGGGTAGTGTTCGGTAACAAACTTTTGCCACAAAAAATAGGGGAGTCCCTCAACAAGCCAAGCAGATGTTTCTTTTTGGCGCCCATATTTTTGCTGTACGCACTGCTCTAAAATTGCTTTTAAAAGTTTCAGCGTCGTTACTTGTGTTTTGTCAAAAGCCCCAACAAATTGCGGTATGGATTCCAATCCCAATAACGATTTTTGACTGTATTCTTTTTGTAACGCATGGTAAACAAAGTCATCATCAAAATCAAAATGCTTCTCCAAAAAAGTGTAGATGTTTTGCAATCCTTCTTGCGTATCGGTATCCATTTGCTGACCCGAAATCATATCCGTAAGTAAGGTTGCCTTTCCAAACGGAATGCGCTTATAATTTTCGGATTTTGTGAGCAATAGTGATGATACACTTTGCATATGCTGTTCTGGGAGTATGCGCTTGTATGCTGATGGGATTTCAAAAGAATAGGCTACAGTTGCATCTGGTGTGGTGGGCGTGCCAAACCCTACATTGCTCTCCAGAATCCATGTGCCATTAGGGTGCAATGTTGCGAGCAGTAAATGCCAGTGTTGTGAAAAAAGTTCGTTTTTGGATTTTCCAAACGTAAACGTTCCAGCATCTGGCAATTGGAGGGTGTACGTTACCGTAAAAGTGAATGATGTATTGGGTGGAACTTTGTGGGGGAGTGCAATCTCAATGATATCCAATTTTTCAGGAAGCCTTTTCCATTGAATTTTACCTTCTTTAAAATGTATTGTTTTGATGTGGGTTGCACTGCGTTTTTGTTTATCGGCACGGATGAGTTTGTAATCAAATTCATTTGCTAAAAACTTCCCTAGCGGACTTCTTTCAGAAGAATACGCATGGTTCCAATCCAATATATACAGAGTGGTTACAGCCTTTTGTGAGGTGTTTTTCCAAGTAATGGTTTGCGTAATATCCAGCGGTTTTTCTTCCGATTGCCAATCTACATCAATAGCGTAATGATGCTGGGCATACCCAAAACTTGAAAGTATCAAAAAAGCTAAGAGTCTGTACTGCATTTAGAAATTGGGTGTAAAGGTTTTTTTGGTATGAAATTGCACAACGTGTTTTACCGCTTCGTCAACGTCATCTACCACTTTAATCAAATCCAAATCTTCAGGGCTAATGTTCTGATGCGCTTCCAAAAGCGTGTGTTTAATCCAATCCAGCATCCCCGACCAAAATGCAGTCCCAAACAATACAATGGGGAATTTCGTAATCTTCTCTGTTTGAATGAGCGTGAGCGCCTCAAAAAGTTCGTCTAACGTACCAAAACCGCCTGGCATTACTACAAAAGCTTGGGCATATTTGATAAACATCACTTTACGCACAAAGAAATAATCAAAATTCATCAGCTTATCCTTATCGATGTATGGGTTTTCCTGCTGTTCAAAAGGAAGTGTAATGTTTAGTCCAACAGAAGTACCGCCACCTTGTTGCGCGCCTTTATTTGCGGCTTCCATAATTCCAGGCCCCCCCCCTGTAATCACGCCAAATCCGTGTTGTACAATTTTTTCAGCAATCTCAACGGTTCTCTCATAATAGGGGTCATCGGGTTTTGTTCGCGCCGAGCCAAAAATAGACACACAGGGTCCTATAAGTCCCATTTGTTCAAATCCGTTTACAAATTCCCCCATGATTTTAAAGAGCAACCAAGAGTTACTCGACTTCATTTCCGTCCATGCTTTTTCCATAAGCTATGTGTTTAATTCTTGGCGTAAAAAACGCGCGGTATAACTTGATTTGTGTTTGGCAACTTCTTCGGGTGTACCTGTGCAACAGATTTCACCTCCTTTTGCACCTCCTTCGGGACCTATGTCGACAAGATAGTCCATTTGTTTTATCACATCCAAATTATGCTCAATAATTATCATCGTATTTCCCTTATTCACCAAACGATTTAATACTTCCATCAATACGCGAATGTCTTCAAAATGCAGTCCTGTAGTGGGCTCATCTAGGATGTAAAGGGTTTTTCCAGTGTCTATTTTGGACAATTCTGTTGCGAGTTTAATACGTTGCGCCTCACCTCCCGAAAGTGTTGTAGACTGTTGTCCTAGAGTAATATATCCCAAACCTACGTCTTGTATGGTTTTGAGTTTGCGGTAAATTTTAGGGTAGGGTTCAAAAAAACGGCATGCCTCATTGATGGTCATTTCAAGCACATCATTAATGTTTTTGTTACGGTATCTAATTTCAAGGGTTTCACGGTTAAAACGCTTGCCATAACAATCATCGCACTGCACATACACATCTGGTAAAAAATTCATTTCGATGGTCTTAACTCCTGCACCTTGACAGGTTTCACACCTACCGCCCTTCACATTAAAACTAAACCGACCGGGTTTGTAACCGCGGATCATTGCCTCTTGGGTTTTGGTAAACAACTGACGTATTTCGCTAAACACACCTGTGTAGGTTACGGGATTGCTCCGAGGGGTTCTGCCAATCGGCGATTGATTGATGTCAATGACTTTATCGATGTTTTCTAAGCCTTTAATGTTTTTGTAGGGTAGTGGTTTTTTGACAGCATTAAAAAAATGAGTATTCAAAATGGGGTAGAGGGTTTCGTTAATTAAGGATGATTTTCCACTGCCCGACACCCCCGTAACGCCAATCATACAGCCCAAAGGAAGTGTTAGGCTCACGTTTTTTAAATTGTTACCTGTACAACCTTCAAGACCTAAAAACACACCGTTTCCTTTCCTTCTTGTCTCTGGGATTTCAATATTCTTTTTCCCTGTTAAGTAGGCAGCGGTTTCCGTTTTTAAGGATACCATTTTTTGAGGCGATGCCGCTGCAACGATAGCTCCACCATGCCTGCCCGCCCCAGGCCCCATATCTATCAAATAATCCGCTTTTTGCATGATGTCTTTGTCGTGCTCCACAACAATCACAGAATTGCCAATGTCGCGCAATTGTAACAAAGATTCTATCAGTTTTTCGTTATCCCGCTGATGTAAACCGATACTAGGTTCATCTAAAATATAGAGGACACCCACCAATTGCGCGCCAATTTGTGTAGCCAATCGAATGCGTTGCGCCTCGCCACCCGACAGGGATTTTGCACTGCGATTAAGGGTTAAGTAGTCCAAACCAACGTCGAGCAAAAACTGTAAACGTTTTTTAATTTCTTGGAGCACTTCGTGGGCAATAGCACGTTGTTTCTCAGTTAGCTTTTTGGGAATATGTTGTGTCCAATCATGAAGTTGTGCAATGTCCATAGCCGACAAATCCGCAATGCTTTTATCACCTATTCTGAAGAACATGGCTTCTTTTCGAAGTCGAGATCCCTCGCATTCGGGGCAAACAATCTCATCCATAAACCCTTTTGCCCAACGCTTCAGGGCGCTGGTGTGCGCTTCTGTATATTGATGCTCCAAAAAGGGAATTACGCCATCGTAATCAATACTGTAATCTCTTGTAATACCCAAGGTTTTCGATGGGACTGAAAAACGTTCTTTACCGCCATGCAAAATCACTTCCATGGCTTCACTCGGGATATTTGCTATGGGATCGGAAATGGAAAAGCCATAGCGTTGCGCAATGCTATCCATTTGCTTAAATGTCCAATTGTTTTTTTCTGCGCCTACAGGAACAATGCCCCCAGACTTTATAGAAACAGTATCGTCTGGTATAATTTTTTTAAAATTTACCTTATGGGTTAACCCCAAGCCGTTGCACGAGGGACACATCCCTTTTGGAGAGTTAAAAGAAAAGGTGTTGGGTTCTGGTTCGGCATAGGAAATTCCCGTACTGGGACACATCAATTTACGGCTGTAAAAACGGGCTTTATCTGTTTCATAGTCATATACCATAAGCATATCGTTGCCGTGATACATGGCAGTGGCGATGCTATCTGCCAATCGCTTGCTTTCACTTTTGGTTTCTTTAACCAAAAGCCTGTCAACGACAATTTCAATATCGTGTGTTTTATACCTGTCAAGTTTAAAATTTGGAGTGAGCTCTACAAATTCCCCGTTAGTTCTCACCCGCATAAATCCTTGTTTGGCAATAGAGGCAAAGAGTTCGCGGTAATGTCCTTTTCGAGCTTGCACCACTGGGGCTAGTATCGCAATTTTTTTTTCCAAATAGGTTTTTGCAATCGATTCTTGAATTTCAGTATCTGAGTATTGCACCATCTTTTCATTGGTACGGTGGCTGTAGGCATCGGCAGCACGCGCAAACAAAAGCCGCAAAAAATCATATATTTCCGTTATCGTTCCTACTGTAGAACGCGGGCTTTTTCCCGTGGTTTTTTGCTCAATGGCAATCACTGGCGATAAGCCGTCTATTTTATCTACATCGGGACGTTCTAAACCACCCAAAAATTGACGTGCATAAGCAGAAAAAGTCTCTATGTAGCGTCGTTGCCCCTCGGCATAGATGGTGTCAAAAGCTAGTGATGATTTTCCACTTCCCGAAAGTCCGGTAATGACAACAAGCTTATTGCGTGGAATTTCCACATCAATATCCTTAAGATTATGCACTCGTGAACCCTGAACTACTATCTTTTCTTCCATGAAAAAGGCAAACGTCGAATATACTAGATTTTAATCAAGTTTTCGACTTGGCCGCACTAATTTTAAAGTCATTACACGTATCAACCAAATCAGGGTAAAAACCTAAAAAGCCCTGCTCTAAAACCTTATAATACTTAATTAAACTCTGTGAACCCTCTTTAATCGAATCCATACCAGTTCGATTAGCCATTTTAATCAAGATAAAATCGATGCCCTGAGTTGTTTCATATTTCGTCAACCAATCTTGTGTAATCATACCCTTCAAATAATGTTGTGCAGATGTAGGGAGAATATCAAAGTTGTTTTGCAGTAGGGGTTGGACCTTACCGACAAAACCCTCAAGAGCAAATGAATGAAATTTAGAAAAGTGAGTAGCTAAAAAATGATCGTAAAACACGTCCAGAAGTACACGCCCCACATGACGATGCTTTTTAAATAAGAGCGCACGAAGTTCTTTTGAAACAGGATGATTGTCTGTGAAAACATCAATATTGCGGTGCATTTCAACACCTTGCTGAATAGGTTTAGAAAAATTGGGCAGGTCTTTGTTTCGTATGTGGTCACCAATAAAATTGCCTACAACCAAACCTTCGCTTGGATAGGAAAGCGCTAAATGGGCTAGATAATTCATCGGTGGTGGTAACTAATTAGTATATATATTTGAAAAAAACAAAAATATGACTTTAATTGCCTCTGTCTCCGGAATTCGTGGCACCATTGGCGGTGCCGTAAATACTAACCTCACCCCACCAGATGTGGTCGCTTTTGCTGCGGCTTATGGGTCGTGGTTAAAATCCAACCATCAAAAGAAATGCAGTGTAGTAATAGGACGCGATGCGCGTATTTCAGGTCCTATGATTCAGCAACTTGTACAGCAAACCTTGGTAGGATTAGGGATTGATGTTATCGATGTTGGACTGTCTACCACGCCAACTGTGGAAATGGAAGTAGTGCGCCAACACGCACAGGGGGGTATCATCCTTACAGCAAGTCATAACCCCAAACAATGGAACGCACTAAAACTGCTTAATGCCAAAGGTGAATTTATTAGTAAAACCGATGGCGAAGCCCTGATGCAACACATCGCTGATCAATCTTTTGATTTTGCTACAGTTGATAATCTTGGCAAAATTACTACTGTTGATGATGCACTTAATGCGCATATTGATGCCATTTTGAACTTAGAATTGGTAGATGTCGTCTCCATTAAAGCAGCACAATTTTCAGCCGTTGTCGATGGGGTAAATTCATCTGGAGGTGTGGCTGTGCCCATGCTTTTGGAAAAGTTGGGCGTAAAAACCACCAAAATTCACTGCACGCCCAATGGTGAGTTTCCACACAACCCTGAACCCTTAAAAGAACACTTAACAGATTTGTCTGTTGCGGTCTTAAAAGAAAAAGCTGACCTAGGGATAGCCGTTGATCCTGATGTAGATAGGTTGGTTTTTATGGATAAAAAAGGGGAGTTGTTTGGCGAAGAATACACCTTAGTTGCTTGTGCCGATTATGTGTTACAACACCAAAAAGGAGCCTTGGTTTCCAATCTTTCCTCTTCTAGAGCCCTAGCAGATTTAGCCCAAAAAAATAGTGTTGATTATCATGCCAGTGCCGTGGGCGAGGTGCATGTAGTAGAAAAAATGAAAGCTGTGAATGCCATTATTGGGGGCGAAGGGAACGGCGGAGTAATTCTGCCCTCGCTACACTATGGACGTGATGCGCTTGTGGGTATTGCCTTGTTTTTAAGTCATTTGGCAAAGCAAAACAGTAACGTTTCAGAACTTAAGGGCAAGTATTCCAACTATGTGATGGCAAAGCAAAAAATTGAACTTTCACCAGATTGGGATGCAGATGCGTTGTTGGTTCATGTGGCAGAAACCTTTGCTTCGGAACGTGTCACCACCATTGACGGTGTAAAAATAGATTTTAATGATTCCTGGATACACCTGCGGAAATCGAATACAGAGCCCATTGTGCGTCTATATGCCGAAGCCAAAACGCAAGAACGCATCACAGAACAAGTAAAAAAAGTAGAAGCGGCTATTGCTGCTTTTGTCGCATCAGCTTAAAGCGGTTGTGCGTCCAAAAATAAACAGAAGGATCTTCTTTGATTTGATTTTCAAGTTCTTTAAAATATGTATTTGTGATTTGATAATCAGGTACAGTAGTAGGGTTTTCTGCCAAAACGGAAAGGGTGGTTTCGTAATACCCTCGTTTTATGCGTTTGATTTTCCCCATTACGATAGGAACATCAAATTCTTTCCCTAGGCGTTCGGCACCAGTGAACACAGGAACCTCATTTCCAAAAAAGTTATGGTAATAATTTTTTCGCTTTCGTTGCGGGGACTGGTCACCAGCGAAACCGATAACACTAAGCGTGTTGGTGCGCTGCATTTCCGTAAATTCTTTGCTAAAACGTTTGCGTGAAATCAGATAAGAGCCGTGTTTGGAACGCACTTTTTTAAAATAAGAATCAAAATAGCGGTTTTCTAGAGGCGCATAAATTGCATAGGGTGTATGCGGTACATGGTATCCTAAAGACAACATCCATTCAAAATTTCCGTAGTGTCCAATGAGCATAAATACCGACTTGTTTTCTTTAGCGAAAGTGCTCAACACTTCTGGGTTTTTAATCACAAAGCGGCGCATGATTTCTTTTTTCGACATGCCATTAACCTTGATTGCCTCTAGGAAAAGGTCACACAAATAGCGATAAAACTTTTTTTCGATACGTAGGCTTTCTGCAGTTGTTGTTGCCAACCCGGATAAAGCCAAGTTCTTACGGACTACTTTTTTACGATATCCTAGTATGCGGTAAACAAGAATGTATAGCGTGTCAGATAGAAGATATAATGCCCAAAACGGAAGACGTGATACGGTTAAGAGTAGGGGATACGTAAGAATAAAAGCTAAACGCTTCATGTTTAGTGACTAAAACGAGTTCGTTTTGCTTACAATATTTTTTCTAAATATGGTATAAGATCTTCGGCATGGTTTTCACGAGCAATTACTTTTCCCGATGCATCAAGCAAGAAAAGTTGCGGAATAGAGGTTACTCCATAATTTTCTGCTATCGGATCTTCCCAACGCTTTAGATGCGAAACATGCATCCAAGCCAATTTGTCATTTTCAATGGCCTTTTTCCAACTGGTTTTGTCTTTGTCTACGGAAACACCTACAATATTGAGTCCTTTGCTTTTGTATTTGTTATAAAGTGCCACCATATTGGGACTATCAACACGACAAGGACCACACCACGATGCCCAAAAATCTAAGATGGTGTATTCGCCTAGCGAAGCATACAAGGTTTGAGGTGTGCCATCGACACTAGGCGCTGTAAAATCAGGAGCGATATCGCCAACACTAACATCCTCGTCCGTATCCGAAGTTTCTTCTGTTTCTGGTTCTGGGGTAGTCAGTTTGCCAATTTTCACACCTGCCTTGGTTTTTTTGAGGATATTGCCAAGGTTGTTATAAATTTCAGCCGCCGCTTCTTTGTCAAGAATTTGGTTTCCAATAAGTTGTTCAAGAACAAGTATAGAGATATACGCGTCAGGGTTAGATTTCACATAGTCAATTTGGAAGTCATTAAAATTCGTTTGCATGTCATTAAGTTGCTCCTGTAAATCTACAAACGCCAAACTGTCACGAGAAATCATGGCGTTGCGCATTTCATTTTGAATGGAAAACAAATCTTCAATTATCGGGTTGCTATCAGCAATGTAACGACTAAATTCTTTATTAGATTTTGTTCCGCCAACTTTAGAGGCGCGGATACTATCTTTAAACATTTCCACAGATATTTCTCCCGGTTCTAACACTACAGGCACAACATCTCTGTTGCCTTGTAATAATAAAAAATGCATTTCGGGATATTCGATTTTTCCGCTGTATGAAGTTACCCCATCTCTAATATAGAGTGTATCTAATGTTTGTGGCTGACTGTTGTCGTCAAGGGCAATCAGCATAAGTTGCTGCTCATCTTCAACATCTGCTGAAACATTGAGGGTGTATTCTGTTGTTTGACAAGAAGCTAGTAGTAAAGCTACTAGAGATATAAGGATAATATTACGCATGCTTAAATTTTGAGTAAAATTAAGAAAAAAGAAGCGGGAAACACTGATTTATTAAAGCCTGTTTAAAAATGTTGGAATCAACACATAAAGCAGAAGTCTATATATTCGTAACTTTGTGAAAATTATAGTCATGTCTGGAAATACTTTTGGCAAATCATTTATGCTTACTACTTATGGAGAATCGCACGGACCTGCCCTTGGCGGTGTCATCGACGGTTGTCCGGCTGGGGTTTCAATAGATGTTGAAGCCATTCAAAATGATTTAGACCGAAGAAAACCCGGACAATCAGCCATTGTTACGCAACGCAAAGAACCTGATACTGTTCAAATTCACTCTGGTGTTTTTGAGGGTAAATCCACGGGGACACCCATTGGTTTTACCATTCACAATACGAATCAAAAATCGAAAGATTACACCCATATTAAGGACAGCTATCGTCCTTCTCATGCAGATTATGTATATGATCAAAAATATGGTTTCCGTGACTACCGCGGTGGCGGACGAAGTTCTGCGCGCGAAACCGCTTCAAGAGTAGTGGCAGGGAGTATTGCCAAACAATTTATTGCGCCCATTCAAATCCAAGCTTTTGTGTCGGCTGTGGGGGAATTGTCCTTATCAAATCCACAAAATACATCCGATTTTTCGTTTATTGAGCAAAATCCTGTGCGTTGCCCAGACCCAGAAATGGCAGCCCAGATGGAGGACTACATCAAGAAAGTACGTAAAGACGGGGATACTGTAGGCGGTGTGGTAACCTGCATTGCCAAAAATGTTCCCGTTGGATTGGGGGAGCCTGTTTTTGATAAACTACACGCCGAACTGGGCAAAGCGATGCTTTCCATAAATGCGGTTAAAGGATTTGAATACGGTAGTGGTTTTGCTGGCGCAGCCCTTCGTGGTAGTGCGCATAACGATCCATACAACGCTGACGGTACAACCAAAACCAACAATTCTGGCGGTATTCAAGGCGGTATAAGCAACGGCATGGACATTTATTTTAATGTGGCTTTTAAACCTGTTGCTACCATCATGCAAGATCAAGAAACCATTGACAACAAAGGAGATAAAGTTGTTATGCAAGGTAAGGGTAGACACGATCCTTGTGTTGTGCCCAGAGCCGTACCCATTGTGGAAGCCATGACCGCGTTGGTGTTGGCAGATTTTACCCTAAGAAACCGAACCTCAAAACGATGACATGAAAAAACTGGCACTACATTGGCAAATACTTTTAGGCATGGCACTCGGCGTGCTTTTTGGTTTGTTGTGTAGTCAGTTTTCTTGGGGAAAGTCGTTTGTAATTGATTGGATAAAACCCTTTGGTACAATCTTTATCAATTCGCTAAAACTCATCGCTGTTCCGCTTATTTTAGCCTCGCTCATCAAAGGGGTCTCCGATTTAAAAAACATCGCACAGCTCTCCAATATGGGGGGTCGTACCATTGGGTTGTATTTGCTTACAACACTAACCGCGGTAACCATTGGACTTTCTATAGTAAATCTGATTAAACCTGGCGAAACACTTTCAGACGAAACCCGTACTGAATTATTGGCTGCCTATGCTGCAGATGCTGCGGCCAAACAGTCTGTTGCGGCAGCCCAAAAAGAAGCCGGACCCTTACAGGCACTCGTCGATTTGGTGCCTTCAAACCTTTTTGCTGCCATGCAAGACAATGGTAATATGTTACAGGTTATTTTCTTCGCCATTTTTTTCGGGATTGGATTGGTGCTTATCCCCAAACAAAAAGCAAAAGCCGTTAAAGACTTTTT